>JAJFMO010000415.1 GCA_020697475.1 Paenibacillaceae bacterium
CTGCGGGAATCGTCGATCGCGATCAAATTTCCCGTCTGGCGCGGCATCGGCGCCGGTAGCGCCGCGACGTTGTCCGTGTTCCCGCCTTCGAAGAAAAGCGCAGAGCCGAACAGCCGCCACGTATCCCCGTTGTCCGTCGACTCGAACAACCCTCCGCCGTTGGTATGGCCGGACGCCAAATAGATAACTCCCGGACGGTTTTTCGAGAAGCGGATCGCCGCTGTGTTCAGGTAAAGCTTTTGATCCAAGCCGGCGTTGGAGAGCCGAAAACCGGCGCCACCGTCCGTCGATTTCTGAATTCCCGACGTGTCTCCACCGGACAAGACGATCTGCGAGTCGAACGGGCTGACCGCGACGACGGACTGCACCCCGCCACCGTCGAAGCCGCTCGGCCCAAACGTCCAGGCACTTGGCTCCTGAGGCTTGTCGCACATCGATGTTGCTGCCAAGAGGACAGCCAGCACTGCCGCACGACCGATCATTTTTAACGTACCGCCAACCATTTCAAGCCAATCCCTTGTTAATAAATGTCAAACATTCCTGCATCGAAGCCTGAATCGTCCCGCCGCTTTCCTCATCGGCCGAAATCCATCCCCGATAATCGGTCTCCTTGATCGCTTTGAATATCGGTTCAAAATCAATCGTTCCTTGACCGAGCACTTTCCAATTTCCATCACTAAAATCTTTCAAGTGGAAGTTGTTGATGAACCGACCAAAAGTCCGTATAATTTCGGCAATGTCATGGATGCCCGACTTCACCAAATGGGCGGTATCCACAGTCAGTCCCAACGATTCCGGCCGTACCCGCTCAAAGAAAATATCGAAATCCGTCCGATACATGACCGGCTGATTATAATGATGGTGCAACGACAATTGAACGCCATACTGCCGTGCTTCTTGGCCCAACTCCGATAAATTATCGGCGTACCTGCGGATCTCCTCTGTCGTTACCTTATCTCTTGGATGAGCAAGACAGAACACAATAATTTCCGAGTGTATTCGCTGTGCGAAACGGAAAGCGTTTCTCAAATTCTCCTTGCCGCCCTCATCGAGCTTGCCCCCAATAATCAATCCGGACCCTATTCCCGACAGATGTCCATAATCCGCAATGAACTTCTCCGGTTCCTTCAGGTAGGACTTATACTGGGCCAACTTCAGTTGCAACCCGTCATAGCCGACTAATCGATAGTTGTTAAAAAGCTCTGATTTTTCATCATCGTTGGACGTTGGTCTGGAAAAAGCCAGTTTATTGTTCATCCTAACAAACCATCCTTTAAATGAACGATTCGTTGTTCTTTCGCTGAAATGTAAGCTGCATCCAGTAAAGAAACCACTTTCAAGTTGTCCTGAGCACTGTTCGGGGCTTCAATTCCCGTTTCCAGCCAGGCAAATAAATGTTTCAATCCCTCCACCGTGCCGATGGCCGTTGAACTTTTATTGCTCCAAGTTTGAGACGGAGTCTTATCCCCCTTTAAGTATAAATTTACCGAATCCACACCAGGAGCGACAATTGTTCCTTTCTCCCCAATGACAATAAGCTCCGCTCTGCGGAATGTTGAAGAAAAACTTTGGGCGTATGTAGCAAAAACTTGATTTTGGAAAGTGATTTGTACCGTTGCATCTGTTTCGCCTACACAATAGATCGCCGATGATGAACTCATTTGAGCTGCTACTTGAGCAGCTTCCGACCCGAGAATGAGCCGTATTCCGTCAAACCAATGGATCCCCATCACGGATAGAGCATTTCTTTCGCTTTCCGTTCTCCATCCGGTATCTTGCCTGAATGCATAATGCGTAAACAAAACAGAGACAACTTTCCCGATCGCGCCTTCCGCAATACGATCCTTTACGATGTGGAAAGGATAATGGTATCTCCAATTTTGATTGACACATAGGGGGACGCCATGCTTCTTCGCCGCCTCCGCAATTTCGAACGCTTCTGCGAACCTCTCGGAGAAGGGCTTCTCGACAAAGACGGGTAAACCTGCCTCAATGATCGGTAGCACCACTCGTCTACGGATCGAAGATGGCGTGCAAACAATCACCACCTCGACTCCGCTATTTTGGATAAAATCTTGCAAATCGGTAAAGCGTCCGGGCACTCCATACTTATCCGCCTTCGCCTTCAGAACTTCTTCATTCGGATCGCAGAGAGCGGCCACTTCGACCAATTCCGGATGATTCGCATACCCGGAGAAATGTATCTCCGTTACGCCGCCGGCGCCGACAATGCCTACTTTGTATTTTTTCATGGGTATTTCCGCCCTTCGTTTTTTTATAATTTTATCATACTAGCTTTATTTGCAGGTTTATTTATTATTTATTTACTTCAAAGCCGCCGACCAGCCACGGCAACAGCATTAGCAACAGCAAAAACGCCGCAATTGCTTTCATGCAACTGCAGCGCCTACTTCACCCTTATGCGAAAAATCCGGGAAACTGTGCAACAATGCCTCGAGTGTAATCATCGGCCATCCCCAATGCCTGCCGCTCAATCCGATCGAAGGTGGCGATATCGGATTGGTACTGTTTGGACAGACGTTGTACCGCCTGCGCCTTCGTCAAGCGCAAGTGCTCGTGCAACATGTTTCTTACCACGGCCGTCGACCAGTGGGGGTTGATGCTGTGCATGTAGGCCGCTATTTCGTCCGCGTTGGCGTACCATTTCCTTTCCGCTTCCGCAGTCGCTTTTGTGTTTCCAGCCTTCGCCGCCTTTACCAGTTGTGCCGCCAACACCAGATGATCCCGCATTATATTGCGGAAATGCCCGGCCGCCGTATTCCCGTAATAACGATTGAGCACTGCCGCCAAATCATCAGCATTGCGAAGCAGCCGGTCCGTCACCTGCTTCTCATCCCGCAACCCTTCGGCAATGCTGATAATCAGCATCCTTGTCCAAGCCACATGCTGCTCCCATAATGTGCGAAATTCTTGATTCAACTGCATTTCCGCTCTGCTGATCTTGGGACCTACACGCAATAAGCCGGATCGCGGGTCGACGGCCGGTGTAACCGGCCAACCCCACCCCCACGGATAATGCGGGTCCGCCTGCCATGAGACTGCATAAAACATCATGCGTTCCCTCTCCCACTCAAACATAGATATTTACCCAATATGCATATGCGATCGGGTGGCGCTGGGCAAGGGCTAGTGCCTATCCAAACAAAATCGGCTTCATCTTGCCGAATAACTGGTGCGAATTCACCTTTTCATAGTTCCAAAGCATAATGACTCGTAAGTCCCCATCCGGGTAATACCAAATCTCCGAGCGAAAACCGGGAGTGCCGCCGCCTATCGCCCGAAAACTCGGCCCTAAAAACCACCCATACCCGTACCGCAAATTTTGATCGAATGTCGTTGTATAATAGGGCGTGAACATCTTGTTCATCGTTTCCGGCGACAATAACTTGCCACTAAACAGAGCGTCGCACCACTTGTCCAAGTCACCTGTTGTCGAATAAAGCTCGCCCGGCGCATCGATCTCGCTCAATCTGTCGTTGTCTGCATTCGTTAGTTTGCCGTCCAGGATGGAGTGGCCGAATGCCCGCCCCGCATTCACGATTCGCGGCAGATCCACCCCGGTATTCTTCATATGCAATGGGGTAAAAAACAACTGATCGAGCATTTGCTCGAACGATAACCCGGTCACCGATTCCAAAATATAACCCATCATGATAAACCCTGTACTGTTGTAACTCCACCGTTCACCCGGCTCGAAATCTTGACTCAACCCGACCAAATAATCGACGAAATCTTTCTTCTCAACATTCAACCGACTCATTTCGAATCGTAAATCAGGAAGCGCATAAATGTCATGAAGACCCGAGGAATGGCTGAGCAAATGATGGATTTGAATGCCGGGATGCAGGGCTTTGAATCGCTCAACATATTTCCCCGGATGATCGCCAAGCCCGATCAATCCTCGCTCCGAAAATGTAAGAACGGCGGCGGAAATCACCATTTTTGTCACCGAGGCAATGTGAAATTTCGTATCCGCTCGATTGGGAACGCCCAACTGAACGCTCGCCTGTCCGTAGCTTCGATGGAATACCTCCTTGCCTTGCTTCGTTACAAGCACATTCCCGCATAAGAAGTTATCTTTCACGTAATTCTCGATCACTTTATCCAATTGTTCGATCAACACGTCACCTCTTTCCTATTACCGGAAACATCAAATCCATCACTACCGTTCCATCGCCATGGTTTTCCAGAACTTGTTCTATGCCGAAC
>JAJFMO010000416.1 GCA_020697475.1 Paenibacillaceae bacterium
AGCTAGTATAACAATGCACGGGAATGGCCTTGCCCTCCATCCCATCCCAGTTCCAATGCGGCAACAGATGCAACACCGGTTTGTTGGACCAATGGCTTTGGTACAGATAGTACCGATCCTTCGGAATGCCGCACAGGTCGACAATGCCGAAATAGGAGCTGCGGCTCGGCCATTCCTCCCGATAAGGAGTCGGCTCGCCCAAGTAATCGAAGCCTGTCCATACAAATTCACCGAGGCTGAATTCGCATTCTTCCTGGGCCGCAAATTCTTTGTCCGGCGTCGTTGCCCACTTAGGCGCCGCCAGATCGTACGAGCTCGTATGCAATGATGGCCGCACCTCGACAGGGACTTCCTCTTCAGCAGGAAACTCGTACTTCCCTCTGGAGCTGACAGTCGACGCCGTTTCACTGCCGTACATGATCCATTCCGGATGCTCCTCATGATATTTCTTATACAAGTGGGGCTTATAGTTCCAGCCCGGCACATCCACTGCAGCGGCAAGACCGTTCTTGATCGCGGCGTCCGTGTTGTTGAAACCCGCAGTAACCGGTCGGGTGCGATCCTCATCATGGCAAATATCGGTCAAAAATTGTGCGATCTTCGCCCCGTCCTTCTGCCCCTGTTCTCTGATTTCGTTGCCGATGCTCCACATAATGATGCACGGATGGTTGCGATCCCTGCGGATCATCGCCCTTAAATCTTTCTCCGCCCAATCGTGAAACAAGCGGTGATACCCGTTCTTGACTTTGCCGGAAGCCCACTCATCGAACGCCTCATCAATGACCAGAAAGCCCATTTCATCGCACAGATCGAGCAGTTCCGGGGTGGGTGGATTATGGCTTGTCCGAATCGCATTGCAGCCCATCTCCTGCAAAATTTCCAGCTGCCTTCGTAAAGCCCGAACGTTGACAGCGGCGCCAAGCGCCCCGAGGTCGTGATGCTGGCAAACGCCTTTCATCTTGACGTGCCGTCCGTTCAGAAAGAAGCCGCGGTTCGCCTCGAAGGAGATCGATCGGATGCCGAACGGCGTCTCGTAACGGTCGCTCTCTTCCCCATCCACCAATACGACGGAAACGGCTTTATACAACTTGGGGCTGGCGATATCCCATAACGACGGATTTGCGATCGCGAACTCCAGACTGAACGTTTCGGTTCCAACCACACTCTTTTGCACGCTATTCTTCGCCACTTCGTTGCCGTCGGGTCCCAGGATGGTCGTCCGAAGCTCTACCTGCTGCACCTGCCCCGTATGGTTGACCACGGTAGTAGCAAGACAAACTTGCGCCGTGTTCTCTGATACCGCTGGTGTCGTAATGGTCGTCCCCCAATGATCTACATGAACTTGGCCTGTGATCACCAGACGAACATTGCGATAAATCCCCGCCCCCGGATACCATCGCGAGGTGTTCTCACGTGCACAAACGCGCACATCCAGGACGTTGTCACAGTCAAACTTCACCTGATCCGTCAATTCGAAGCTGAAAGAGCTGTAGCCAAACGGCCAAGAGCCAATTTCTTGCCCATTCAGAAACACTGTACTGTCGGACATCACTCCGTCGAACTCGATGAAAATCCGTTTCCCGCTAACGGATTCCGGAATCGGCAAAGTTTTACGGTACCAGCCTTCTCCTGTGATCGGCAAACCGCCGGTGCGTCCGACGTGAACCATATCATGCATGATTCCGTCCTCCGTAACCGAAGTGATCTGCACATCGTTATTTTTATCAAAAGGCCCGCCGATCGCCCAATCATGAGGAACGGCAACCGTACACCAATCGTTCGGACCCACTCCTGCGCTTTCCGCATTCGGCGACGGCACGTCTTTCTCTTCCGTCCTGGCGAATTTCCAGCCGGATTTTAAACCTATTATTTGTCTGCTTTCATTTGTGAAATTCACGCGTTCGCTCTCCTATCGATTCATAATCCATCTAGAATACGACGCCATACGACGACTTTCTCATCATAACTTTTCACATTTCTACCCGGGGTTGGGCTGGTGGACGGCATCGTCACGCAGCTTATGCCTGGGAGGAATTCCGCATGTTTACGGAATAATTGCTCGGCTTTCCCCCCGTTAAAGACGATCGTCTTGATCGAGGGATGCGCAAGGAAAAAACTTGTAAAATCGTTAGCCGTCTCCTGCGATATTCGCGAATCCAGGCTGCCTGGCCGGACGCAGTCGGCCAACACGTCCCACAAACCGATGCCTCTGTCCAGCAACAATCGCAGCCGGTCTTCATAGCCCGCAGCAACCGGCTTTTCGAATAATTCGAACATGATTTTCCAAAAATGATTCCGCGGATTCCCGTAATATTGCCCGAGTTTCAGAGATTGCTCACTAGGCATCGTGCCGAGAATCAACAGCTTCGTATTCCCGTTCACTACCGGATCGAACGAATGAATCACGTCAAACCCCATTGATTTTGAACGTCACTTGGCGTTGCGCACTTTCCTTATAGCCGATCCGGATAGCCTTGGCTCGCAACGTCGACGTTCCTGCCGGCAGCCGGAGCGGCTCCGTGTACAACCTCCAATGAACAGGCGCACCTTCTTCGAAAGTATAGGCGATCGAAGCCCCTTGGGTGGCGCAATGCAACTGGAGCAACGTAGGATCGTCGTATTCAGCTTCCCGCTCGGTCAAAGCTTCCATTCCGGAGTGGCCCGGCCCTAGTGGAATGAAGATCGGCGTCGCGGTGACAGGCTGTTTACCTCCCGGCCACATCTGCTCGACCATCAGTGATTCCGGAATTTCGCCCTTATCTCCGACATTCCGCCGCCAGTCTTCCATAGCCGCTCTCATTCGTTGCAGCAATGGGAGAGACTCGGGATCGCCTGCCAAGTTATGCATTTCATAAGGATCGGCTTCACAATCGTACAGTTCCTCCACCGGACGATGCGGAGCAAACATAAGCAATTGTTCACCCTCCAGTCGGTTTTCCGCCTTCATACGCCACATTTCCTGCATAATCGGGTGTCTGTTCAGGAACGGGATCCAAGGCAAATACGTTTTCTCCGGATAAAAATTGCGGATATATTTGTAGCGCCGATCCCGCACGGCACGCACCATATCGTACGATTCATCATAACGATCCCTTGTGGCGAATATGTATTCGCGCTCTCCGTGATCCTGACCGCCCAGGAAAGGTACGCCCTGCATATGCAACGGTACGTCCACTCCGGCCAGCGACAAGACGGTCGGCCCCAAGTCAATCAGGCTCACGAGGCGATCCGATACACTTCCGGCGGATAATCGGCCCGGCCAGCGAACGATCATCGGAATACGAATTCCGCCATCATACGGCCAGCGCTTTGACCGGGGCAATCCTTCGCCATGATCGCTCCAGATGAACACAATCGTGTTGTCGGCAAGCCCGTCCTGTTCCAGTTGGCGCAACAAATTTCCGACGACCTGATCGGCGGCGGCAACGTTATCGTAATGTCTGGCCAGCGCCTCCCTTCCTTTAGCTGTGTCTGGCAAATAGGGGGGAAGCTGAATCTTCGAAGGGTCAGTGACCAGCGGCGGTTTGTCGGGCTTGGCCCACATTCCGCTTTCGTGGGTGATCGTCGGGTTAAACACGGCAAAGAACGGTTGGCCATCCTCGCGATGGCGCCAATGCGCTTCCTTCCCGCATTCATCCCAAGCGGTCACCGGCGGAGCGAACTGGTAGTCCGTCTTAAAATTGTTCGTGCAATAGTACCCTGCTGCGCGCAAATACTCCGTAAACGTCTTCACATAGGCTGGCGGAACGGCTTCATAAGGAGTCGGCAATTCCGGGGTGTACTCGTTCGTATGCGCCGTGCGCATGTGGTGGGAACCGATCGATACCGCATACATGCCGGTTATAATCGCCGAACGGCTTGGCGCGCATACTCCGGCAGTGGAGAAAGCAAGCGGATAGCGGCATCCTTCAGCAGCCAGACGGTCAATATTGGGGGTGCGGGCCAGCTTGTCTCCGTAGCAGCCGAACCGTGGGCTCGTGTCTTCAAGTGAAATCCATAAAATGTTGGGTCGCATCATATCACCTCGAAATTTATTTATGCCATTGATGAATCATGTCCATTTTCAGCCGGTATGCCTTTTCACTTAAATCGACCGGATACTTCGCAGGATTTCGCTTGCGCAAATATTCCGGCCAAAACAGTTTCAGTTGCTGTTGATGATACTCGCGAATCTGTTGCAAATCGGGCAGGTCGTATACAAGCGAACCTTTG
>JAJFMO010000417.1 GCA_020697475.1 Paenibacillaceae bacterium
TCCGCCAACGGCGCTGCTGAAGGTTCCGCCGCGGGCGCAACCGCCGTCTTCGCCACAGAAGCTGCCGCAGCAACGGCGCTCCCGCCGTGGCCCGCGCTCCCGAAGATCCAGCCGCAGCTTGCGGCTTGTCGGTGAAGCCGCGGATGATCCGCTCCACGTCGATGCCGGAGACGTTCTTGAGCATCTCCGGCGCCGTCGCCATAAGCTGCGTCACGTAGTTGCTGACCCGCGCCGCGCCTTCGCCGTGCCCGGTATCGACAACGGTCAGCTTGTCGATCGCCTGCAGCGGCTCGGCAATTTTGCCGGCCAGCTCCGGCAGCATCTTGACGATCAGATCGAGAATCGCCGCCTGCCCGAACTGCTCGAACGCATGCGCCAGCTTCTCCTTCGCCTCCGCTTCCGCCAAGCCGCGCAGCCGCGTCACTTCGGCCGCCGCCGTACCTTTCGCCCGCTCTGCGTCGGCGATCGCCAACCCCTCGATCCGCTTCTGCTCGGCGTTCGCCCGCGCTTCCGCCTCGATGCGATACTGCCGCGCTTCCGCTTCCAGCAGCTGCTTGGCCTTGTCCGCCTCGGCGGCCTGCACAACCGCATATCGATCGGCATCCGCCTTCTTCTTCACTTCAGCGTCGTACTGCTTCTCCCTGCGCAAAATCTCTTTGCTCTCCAGGTCGATCTCCCGCTCTTTGCGGACGAGCTCAACCTTCATTTGCTCCTCGATCACGCTCTGCTTGGAAGGAGCTTCCTGGATGTGATACGCCTGCCAGTGCCTCCAAATAACCGTTGTTGTCGCGCAAATCCTTGATCGTGAACGAGACGATTTGCAATCCCATTTTCTTCAAATCTTTCGCCGCCACGCCCTGAACTTCCTGGGCCAAAGGATAATACGTAAATTTTTGGAAATAGTTTCGAATGCCGCCACACATTCGCCTCAAACCTGCTTCCGATTCACCCAATACAGAGAAACATGCTGGATCAGCACTTTCGCCACCGCGAAGAACGGCACCGCGAGGATTAGCCCGGTAATCCCGGCTAACTCGCCCCCGGCGAGCAGCGCAAATATGATGACAAGCGGGTGCATATGCAGCGTCTTACCGACAACCTGCGGGGAAATCATGTTGCCTTCAAGAATTTGCACCACCGTGTTGACGAGCGCGACGAATAGCACCATTTTCCAAGAAATGGTTGATGCCATAATTAAAGCCGGGGCGGCGCCGAAGAACGGACCCAAGTAAGGGATGATGTTAAAAATCGCCACAACACTCGCCAGGAGCAGCGCATACTGCATGCCGACTATCCAATAACCGAGGAACGCGAGCACTCCGACAATTAAGCAGACAAGAAATTGCCCGCGAACGTAATTGCCCAGCGCCTCGTCAATGTCCTTAAGCAATTGCACCGTCTGTTTGCGGTGGGCCGCGGGCACAAGCGTCAGCGCCGTTTTCTCAATCAACTGAAAGTCCTTGAGCATATAGAACGCCAGAAACGGAATGATGAACGCCACGAAAAGCATGTTGATCGTATCGCCGATGCTGTCGATGTAGTCCGAGACGGCGTGGCTGACGTTGTTTTCGAATTTTACCAGCGACTTGTTGATCCCTTCGCGTATGCTCTCCGGCAGAAATTTGTTGTCGTTCACCCCATCGACCAGATTTTGCGCCTTCATCGACAGCCCCGGCAAGTGCTCGTTCAATTCCTTGAATTGCTGAACGATCATCGGGATCAGATTGAGCAGAATGACGGCAAGGCTGATCAGAAAGACGAAATAAATAATTAAGACGGCGGCGGTGCGCGGCACTTTGCGAGTGTTCATCAAGTTGACGATCGGGTTGAGTACATAAGAAATAATCATGGCGATGAAGAACGGGGCGAGCACGGCCCTCAAGAAGGTGGACAAGGCGGACACCAGGGGACGAATCTGAACCAGCAAGTACAACGAGGCCAGACCGAGCAAGATATAGATGAGATAAGTGAACACGCGATTTTTATAAAAAGGCTCCATCCAAGCTTCCCCCCAAACCCTTCCCGGCACGTCTGCCGCAGAGCAAGTCCGATCATAAATAGGTTTATACAAGTATATGTACAACCCGGGAAAATTAACCCGGAAGCGGCGGCCGCACAAACACAGCAAAACAGACCCACGCAACGAAGCGATGGGCCTGTTCAGTAAAGTCTAAAATATAGGCTTAAATAAGCCGATTATGTCGCTTGAATTTGAGGAATTTCCTCTTCGAAGAACAAGTCGTCGAGCGAGCTCAACGTGCCGTCTTCTTCCACTTGGAACACCGACATCTTCTCGCCGTTCACCGTCAATTCGATAAAACAGCCCCAGCAATAAAACTGGTGAGAGCCGATTTTTCCGATATCTTTGGAGTTGCAATTTGGACACCGCATCATAATAATCACCCTATTCGTCATAAAATGTATTGGAGCTGGAGGTCGGCACCCCTCCTTTAGGATTAACTTAAGTTATATCCAAATCCGGCCAAAAATAAACATTGTTGCTAATTGTGCCCACTTCGGCCGCCGAGCCTTCGAACGATTGGGATCAACCTGTTCGCCGCTTCGATTGTCTCTTCCACGGTGTTGTCGATGCCAAAGCTGATCCGAACGGCAGAATTCATTACGTCTTCCGATAACCCCATCGCACCCAGCACATGCGAACGTTCATGCGAACCGGACGAGCAGGCGGAGCCGCTTGCGACGGCCACTCCCGCCAAATCCGCGTTCATCAGCAGCGATTCTGTATCCGTGCCGGGGAAACTGACATTCAATATATGGGCAAGCCGATCTGTAGGATGTCCGTTGACAACCACGTCGAATTCCTGCAGCCCGTCGCTCAATGCCGTTATCATGAGTAAACGTAATTTTTCCATAAAAGGTTGCTTACTTGACAAATCTTTCGTTGCGATGTCCACCGCCTTGGCGAATCCGGCGATCGCCGCCGTATTCTCCGTCCCCGCGCGCCTGGCTTTCTCCTGGGAGCCGCCAAGCATGAGCGGTTTCCAACCGCGCACCCTCGAGGAAACGTACAGGGCGCCAATGCCCTTCGGGCCGCCGATCTTATGCGCGGAAAAGCTCATCATGTCAACGGGTAATGTTTGGAGTGAAATCGGCAACGATCCTAACGCCTGGACGGCGTCCACATGAAACAATACTCCTGCGGATTGCAGCAATCCGCCAATCTCTCGAATCGGTTGAATCGTTCCAACTTCATTGTTGGCCATCATGATGCTGGCCAGAAACGTATCCGGGCGAATCGCCTTGGCCACGTCTTCCACCTGTACTTGACCGTATCGGTCGACAGGCAGCCAAGTGACGTCTACCCCTTGCTCCTCAAGCCGCAGCACAGCTTCCAAAACGGCATGATGCTCGATCCGGCTTGTGATGATATGACCGGGTCCCGACTTGCGACCGGCTTCTTGCTTGCGCAATTCTGCCGTATACCCCGCCGCTGCGCCAAAAATCGCCGCATTGTCGCTCTCCGTGCCGCCGGAAGTGAAAATCAGTTCGTTCGCCTTGGTCTCAAGACAATCGGCCAATCGATGGCGCGCCTCGTCGATCATTGCGCGAGTGGTTCGACCAAATCGGTGCAGACTGGAAGCATTGCCGTAATCTTCCTTCAGCCATGGCAGCATGGCGTCCAGAACTTCCGGACGAAGC
Organism: Paenibacillaceae bacterium; assembly: GCA_020697475.1. GTDB lineage: Bacteria > Bacillota > Bacilli > Paenibacillales > NBRC-103111 > JAJFMO01. Next base: position 3,661 of record JAJFMO010000417.1, read on the forward strand.
GGTGTGGTCGCCGCATGATCCAGATAGATCGTCTTCATCGCCAACCTCTTTCGGGAGACAGGTGATCGTCAAATATAAAACATATATTCATCGGAAACTCCGTCACCCTGATACGCAATCAAATAAGCCAATGTGGTGGAATCCAGCACACTTGCAATGCTGTCGCGAATTCTCATCCACAAATCCCGCTTGGCCGGATCGTCTTCTTCGGTGAAATCGACCGGACTGATCGGCCCCTCCAGCACACGGATAATATCGCCGGAAGTAATCTCCTCGGGAGGACGGGATAGTATGTATCCGCCGTAAGCACCGCGGATGCTCTTGACCAAACCTGCATTGCGCAGAGGAGCGATCAACTGCTCCAAATAATGCTCGGAAAGTTGGTGTTTCTCCGCAATACTTTTCAACGAGGTGGGGGAGGCGCCGAACTGATTGGCCAATTCCATCATAATCGTCAGGCCGTAGCGTCCTTTAGTTGATATTTTCAAAGCGCACCTCTTTT
>JAJFMO010000418.1 GCA_020697475.1 Paenibacillaceae bacterium
CATCGCCTTCACTTGCTCATCCGTCTGAACCGGGTCATACACCAAAATATCGACGTCAAAATTGCGCAATAAACGAATAAAATGCTGCCCAGCCTTGCCGGCGCCGATAATGCCGATCTTGATCTCGTAAAGCTCCTTGACCCGCTGCTTCCCTTCCGACCACAGCCCGGCCCGCGTATCCTGAGACAGCGACCAAATCCCCTTCAAGGAAACGATCGTCAAGCCTAGCGCCGTCTCGGCCACCCCTTGGCCCAGCGCATCGTTCGCGCTGCTTACACGGATTCCCCGTGCGGCGACTTCCGGGGTGACCATCCCTTTAACTGTGCCGGCCGCGTGCGTAATGTAGCGCAAATTCGGCGCCCGATCGAGAATCGCTTTGTCCAGCGCCGGAACACCCCAAGACGTGATCGCGATGTCCGCGCCTTCAATTAATTCCGCCACCAGATCCGGTTTGGGACTTCCCTCCGCCGTGTTTATGACCAGCGTACCCAAACTGCGGATCTCTTCCAATACTTGTTCGCTGAACACGCGCCTGGTCATCTGCATGCCTTGAAGCATCGCGATTTTTGTCATGCTATCCTTCGCCTCCGTTGTGACTCACTTCTGATTTATATGTTTCATTATATCGTATTTATAGGTGAATACAACGAGTTTTTTCATCTATTAATCGTCTTTAATAAATCAGTTGGGTGGTAGGGAAGGAACGATGATCACAGCTTCATAAAGTATGTTACCGAGGGTAGGGCTGTCGCGAATCCGACCTTTTCATAGGCTTTTCGCGCCGGCAGATGGGCGGGGTCCCCACCCGTTTCCACTTTGACGTACTCAACCCCGCCTTCTCTCATTAGCTTCACAACGTGAAGATACATAGATTGTCCAATTCCTTGGCCATGATGGGAGGGACGGACGGCGTTATTGCCGATCGTCCCGCATTTGCTCCGTGCGTCGATCCGATAACTGACAAATCCGACGACAACGTCTCCGGATTCGGCAACGCACCCAGCGTCTCCATTCGTTCCCATGCAGCTCGCTCGAATGTTTCGCCGCTTCCGTTCCTCCCAATCCGGGTAAAACGCTTCAAACATTTCGGAACCGAGCTGCTCGCGGTATCCTTCGTAAATCGGCGCCCAGGCGGCAACGGCGATATCGAGCGCCGCGTCCAGATCGTAGGGGGCGAATTTCCTGATTAAAATATCCTGTTTCAAATCGTGCCCTCTCCTTATTAATGTTCCTACTTTCCTTCCGCCGCTGCAATTTCCTTATCGGCAGCCTCTGCCGCCTTGCGCAACGCGGTATTGATATCCGTACCGGCCGCCACATCGTTTACGGCATCCTTAAAGGCGTCATCAGCGATGGACTGGTACTTCGTCTTGATCGCCGGTGCGGCAAATTTGGCGGGCAGTAATGCTTGAACATTCTTCCCTTTGAAGTAGGGGATATCTTTGCCGAAATTTTTCATCGCATCAGGATTGCTTAAAATCGTTACATTGCCGTTGCGCACGATGAAATCCTGGTATTCGTCGGACGTAACCTGGGCCATCACCTGGAACGCCGCGTCGCGATGCTTACTGCTACTGGAAAGATAGAAATAGTAGGGGTACGGTTGCGGTCCAACGCCCATTTTATCCTTAAAGTAAGGCAATCCCACTACATCCCAGTCGAGCAATTCAGCGAACGTTGTGGCTGAATCCCCGAGACTTGCGTACATCGCCGTCGTCTTGTCCTTATAGAAAGGCTCCTTCTCGCCGGCGGTCGTAAATTTGTTTTTCGGCATTTCGTTGCCGGGAATTTGGATGAACCGCATCAGGTTGGCGAACGCACGCTTGAAGTCGTCATCGAGGAAGCGGGCTTTGTACGTTTTCTCATCCAGATAGGGCATCGACAACTGGCTGAGCACCATCATATGCGAATAGGAAGAAGCAAAGCCGCGGTATTTCACCCCGCTATCGGTGCGCGTCATTCTTTTCGCCAGTTCGTATAGCTCATCCCAGTTCATGCCGTCTTTCGGAAACGGGACGCCAAACCTGTTGAACAATTCCTTATTGTAGAACAGTTCGGCGGTCGTATTGTAAACCGGCAATCCGTATATACCCCCGTTCGCCAACTGTCTCTGAACTTCAACAACGGAAGGGTTAAGGCGGGACAGATCGTAGTTGTATTTTTTGATTAAATCAGAAATATCGCTTTGCATGTTGAGTTTGATCAGGAAATCGGAGGTCAAACCGATTGAACTAACCAGAATGTCAATGTTTTGCCCGCCGGTCAACACTTCGGTCAATGTCTTGCTGCCGCTGATCTGGGGAATGAATTTTAATGTGTAATTAGGGAACTTTTCTTTTATTTTATTGCCGTACATCGTCATAAACTTGTCATCCGTCCAACCATTAATCGCCACATAAAAATCAATCTCGGTTGGTTGTTCGCTCACTTGCTTCGCGATATCCGCCCCATTGTTCGGGTTTGGGCTCTCCTTCGTCTGCACCCCAGCCGCCGAGTTTCCTCCTGAGCAGGAAATCATTAAAACGGCAAACAGAAAAAGCACGGCCATTGCACATGTCCTTTTCAAACCGATGCACTCCTTTTCATCATCTATTAGTGGCTTCCTATCGGTCGGTCAACCAGATAAAATGGATCTTTGCGCAGCAGCGCTTCGGTATATTCCACCATTCCCTTGGCGTCGATGAGTAAGCTTGCCGCCTGACCGATCAGGCCTTCGCGCATAATCCCCAGTTCCAGGAAAGGTTGGTGAAGGATCGGGTATTTACGGCGGGTTCCCCATTTGTGCAGTAGAATGGAACGAAGGTGCCTTTTTCCCATGCAGTCGATGATCGTGCACTCCGTGGGTTGCGGCTGTAAATGGAATTTAACGTCAGCCAAGTCCTCGATCATATGAAAGCTTGTGTTGGACTTGAGGGTCACTCCGAGCAGCAACACTTTCCCACCCCGACGACTCAATCGATAATAGGGACTGCCAAACCCGCAAGGTGTCCGGCAATCCTCGTGGCCGATCATCAAGTTTTCCGCGTTCGTGCCGATTGCTGCCGTCGAATGCGATGGATTCAGCGAACGGACAGCATCCTGACGATGGCGAAAAGTTTCAGGTATCGTTCCTGTCCAACAGGGGGTGTTATGGACATTGTAAAGAGGCGGGTTGTCCGGATTTTGCTGTGCGTTGGCGGTAATGGTCGGTACAATAACAGTACCTTTATGAGGATCCACCGCTTCCAACAGCGCGTTGATGACCGTATTCGCACCGCCTTCCACATGCCCGATGGAGGATAACGAGCTATGAACGAGAATTTCCGCGCCTTGCATTATGCCAAGTTGCCGGAGATCGCGTACGATATCGGATTGCGAAACCGTTTGCATCACGTAAATTCCCGCCTTTCTCTTAAGGGAAAGTTGCAGCATCGTGACTCACTTCTAATTCACAACTCAAATATATTCTTATCTTCCAACTTATTCAACACAAAATCCCTTCTCTAATATGTCTAAAATAAATCAGATGTGCCGCAGTTGTGGGCTCTCTCACCAGCACATGATCCATGGCATTTTCGTGTATAAAAAAATCGTCCGGCAATCACCGGACGATCCTTTTGTGCTTAACTATTTAGCGGCCAGCCCTTGATATTGGTGGCCCGTTTCCACGCTTTACCACACCGCAATCGCGCTGTCCGTTCGCGGCTCAGTGCCGCCGATCAGCGTTCCGTCGGCCTCCCGCCAAATGATTTGCCCCCGGCCGAAGGTAGTCGGGCTTAAGATCCATTGGATATCGTGCCCCTTGCGGGACAATGCCTGCGCAAGATGATCCGGGACGCCGTGCTCCAGATGCACAGTCTTGCCACCGACCCACTGCCAGCGCGGTGCGTCCAATGCAGCCTGCGGGTTTAAGTGAAAATCGACCGTATTCATCACGACTTGCACATGCCCCTGCGGCTGCATGTATCCGCCCATTACCCCGAACGGTCCGATCGGGCTTCCGTCCTTGGTCAGAAAGCCGGGAATAATCGTGTGATACGTCTTCTTTCCCGGCTGCAAGCAATTGGGGTGTGTCGGATCCAAGGAGAAGTCGTGCCCCCGGTTCTGCATCGCGATGCCGGTGCCGGGAACGACGATCCCCGATCCGAACGACAAATAGTTGCTCTGAATGTAGGAAATCAT
>JAJFMO010000419.1 GCA_020697475.1 Paenibacillaceae bacterium
CGCTTGCACCACCTCCCTATGGATTAGTAAAGTTGTCGCGCCGGTTAGCTTGATGCCGAGCCTCTTCTGGGATGAAACCGCTTTAAAATTACCGGCAATTCATTTTAAAGAATATGTCTGCACAAGTCAACGGCTTCGCATGCCTTGCTTCATGACTCTGCCGGGCTTGATCTTGAACAGCATCCTGATGAGCGGAGGTACGGCAAATAAAATAAAAAAATTTCGAAACAGCTGATATCCTGCCACCATGGACAAATCGGCGTGAATCTCATTGGCGATAATGCCCATCTGATCCATTCCCCCAGGAGCAAGGCTAAGCAAGGCGGTCGGCTTGGTTATCGGTTGCAGCAGCGACAGCAGCGCCGCCAAGCCCAACGCGCCTAAAACCAGCAGCAACCCGCTTCCAATGGCCAATGACAAGGTGCGCAACTTGTTCGGCAATTGCTGCGGCTTTAAGAGCAAGCCTACATAAGCGCCGACCATCAGTTGCGCTGCGTCGGTCATCACGGCCGGCAGCGCCGGGCCAGGCAGTCCGCCCATTTGCAGCGCGGCCGTGCCGATGACCGGACCGAGCAAGAAGGCGGTCGGCAATTTGATCTTGCCGCCCGCCCAAGCGCACGCGACGCTCACCAGCGCGAAGACGCACAACGTCCAAAGCGAGCCGTTCCATGCCACGGAACCGGCGGTTACGGCCGTTGCAGCCGGCGCAGTCGCTGCGGAGCCAACCATTGCCGCCGTCCCATGCGTTTGATGAAAAATCGGACTAAAGATCAACAAAGGAATGCACAGTACAATCATCATCAACCGGATAACCTGGGTGACCGTGACCACCGTAATGTCCACCCCGTCTGTTTCCTCGGCCAGAATAAGGATCTGGTTCAACCCGCCGGGAACACTCCCGAGCAATGCGGTCTTGAAATCGGTATCCGACAGCCTGGAGACGCTCCAAGCGATGCCTGAGCAAACGGTCATCAGCAGGATGGCCATCAGCAGCATCATTGGAAGTTGACGCCCCATCTCCCGCAACGCCGCTGCCGTCATCGACAAACCGATGGTGTAGCCGACAATAATCATCCCAGCATTTCTAATTTGTCCGGGCCATTCATAATATCCCTTCCACACATTGGATCCGATCAGAACGGCGATCATCGCCCCAAGCATCCACGGGATCGGTATGTGCAGCAATTTAAACACCAAGCCGCCAAAGACGGACGTAACTAAAGTGATCATTATGCGAAAAAAGCGACTGTCAGCGTATCCGGTTTTCCCCAAATCCCGATATCCTCCCTGATGTAACCTTCTTACTGACATCATAGCATAGCCAGAGGCACATCAGAACCGGCTAGTTTCGAAGGGCATTAAAATTCAATCCCCATCCCCAACGCAGACAACTGCTCGAAATACTCCGGGCATGTCTTGGACACACAACCCGGGTCGGTGATCCGGATGCCTTCAACCCTCAGGCCGATCAAAGAAAGTGCCATCGCCATCCGATGGTCATCGTGGGAATCCAGCAACGCCGGACTCGGCTCGGCAGGATAGACGATCAAGCCATCGGGATGCTCTTCCACAGGAACGCCGAGCTTGCCCAGTTCCTTGCATATTGCAGAAATACGATCGCATTCATGATGACGAATATGTTCGGCATCCTTGAGCGTAATCGGCCCGTCGGCAAAAGGAGCCAGTGCTGCGATCGTCAGCGTTTGATCCGACCATTTTTTCATACTGATCGTAAACCCGCCCTTCAGATTCTCCGTGCCCCTCACCTCAACATCATCTTCACCTCGAACAACGGCACACCCCATTCGCTCCAAAACTTCCAGAAACTCAATGTCAGGCTGGCTCGTTCCCCTTGCGTTCATCCCCTCGATCCGAACACTGCCCGATGTAAGAGCAGCCGCAGCCCAGAAGTAACAGCACGTGGAAACATCCGGCTCCAGCGAGCAAGATCGGGCTTCGTATCGCCCCTGAGGAACCACGATCGCTTGGCCGTCCGCCGAACCTTCCACTGTCACCCCAAACGAAGCCATCATCTCAATCGTCATCTGGACATAGTCCCTTTGGACAACTTCACCGTCAATGTACACGGTAACCGGCGCCTTGGCATATGGGGCAGCCAGCAGCAAGCCGCTAATAAACTGGCTCGAAGTGGATCCGGGCAGAGTAACCTCCCCTCCTTGCAGACCACCAGCGTGGAGAGTGAGTGGCAAGCTACCCACCGACAGCCCATAATCAAACCGCGCCCCAAGCCCCTCAAGCGCATCCAGTAAAGGAGCCAGCGGCCGCTCATTCATCCGCCTGCTCCCCCGCAATGTCCAATCTCCCGTGCCAATCGCCAGAGCACCAGGCAGAAACCGTGCCACCGTTCCCGCAGCTCCCACATACAGTTCGCCCGAACGGTTCGGCCATACCCCTCCGCACCCATCCACGTAAGCCGTTTCACCCTCGACCGTGACCGGAACACCGAGTTTGGTTAACGCATCGATACACCAATAAGAGTCGTCGCTTTTCAACATCCCATTAATTATCGATCTCCCCTCGGCCAGCGCCGCCAGGATCAGCGCCCGATTCGTCATACTTTTGCTCCCCGTCACGCGAATCGTTCCCTTCACCGCACCCCTGGGGGGATGAATCCTCACCTCTTGCTTATCGCCATTCGTCGACCATGGAGAACGAGCTTCCCGATCCGGTTGATTCAAATCCATTGCATCCACCTCTTCTGTAGGTTTGACTTAGCCTAATTATAATGAGAGGATTGGAATAAGTGAAATTGGATTTTTGTAAAAATGTTATAGAGAGGGTCTATGCCAAATGGTGAATCTGGAATGGTACCGGATATTTCTGTATACGGCGCGCTGCCGGAACTTAACGAAAGCCTCGCAGGAACTGCATATTACGCAGCCTTCCGTTAGTTATGCCATTAAGCAGATGGAAGAGAGATTGGGGCTCAAATTGTTTCACCGGTTGTCCAAAGGCGTGGAATTGACGGAGGAAGGCCGTGCTTTATTTAACTACGTAGAACAATCCTTTTCTCTGCTGGATACAGCCCAGAAACATCTTCAAAATCTGAAGCAGCTGAACGAGGGGGAAATTAGGATCGGCGCAAGCGACTCGCTGATCAAACATCTCTTGTTGCCGCAGCTGAACGCGTTTCACAAGGAGTATCCGGGCATTCGAATCCGACTTTCGCACGGGAAATCGCCCGAGATTGCGCAACGCCTGAAGGAAGGCGTGATCGATTGCGCCGTCGTCCATATGCCGATGAGCGATCCGCAGCTCAGCGTTCAACCGCTGGCGACGCTGGGGGATTGTTTCGTCGTTGGGGAGGCCTATCGAGAATTGGCGAAGCGTTCGCTTACGATGGAAGAGCTTTCGGGACTGCCACTCATCCTGCTGTCGCCGGGGAGCAGCACCAGAGAATTCGTCGAACAATGGTTTGCCGCCAAAGGATTCGCGGTAAAGCCGGACATCGAATTGGGGAACGTGGATTTGCTGGCGGAATTCGCTAGGTTGGGTTACGGGGCGGCTTTCGTTAGCCGTACTTTCGTGCAAGAGGAGGTGGAAAGAGGGACATTGTTCGAGCTGCAGCTCGACGACCCGCTTCCACCCCGAAGTATCGGCCTGGCCACACGGCAAGACAGAAATTTGTCCGTTGCGGCGGATAGCTTCGTCGCTATCCTGCTTGCCCGCCAAGGGCAGATTGGATCTTCGACGCCACCTGTTCAGCCAGCTTCTCATACCCCTCTTTCGTAAAATGAACATTGCCCGGAGCCGTGAACATCTCCGGACCAAACTGCCGGGTAACGCTATACAAATCATTGATGATTATGCCATTGGCTTCCATGATCTCTGTCGCGATTTCGTTGTATTTCACTTCATCGCCCTCGAACCGGCCGGCTTCGTCCGGCGAAACAACCGTCGTTGATGCCCAAATCAGTTTGGTGCCGGCTTGTTTCAGTAAGGCGACAATTTGCTCCAGATTGCTCTTATAACGGTCAGGTTCCGTGGAGAGGGTTCCGTTGATTTTGTCCCGATGACCCTGCTCCTGAGATTCGGGATTTCGGTAGGCAATATCATGAAGTCCCCAGTTAAAATGGATCACATCCCATCTCCCCTCCCCAAGATGCTGCTCAAGCGACGCC
>JAJFMO010000420.1 GCA_020697475.1 Paenibacillaceae bacterium
CATGGCGACGGCGGCGACGGTCACCTCGTAAGGAAGCTCGAGTTGGAGCAACAGCACTTCCGAGGCGGCAATCGCCTGGCGCAGCTTCTCCAATTCGCTTAGCGAATAGCGCAGATTGGCTCCGGGAATGGCGATGATGCGGTTTTGCCCGCTCGGCTCGATCATGATCCAGGCCGTGCCGGTGCCGACTTCCTCCGACCGCAGGACATGGGTCGTGTCGATCTTCTCTCGCCGCAGCATGTCGCCGATTTGCCGGCCAAACTCGTCGTCGCCCGTCATGCCGGCCATGGCGACTTGCGCGCCCATGCGCGCGGCGGCGACCGCCTGGTTCGCCCCTTTGCCGCCGAAGCTCTGGCAGAACGAATCGCCGATCAGGCTCGCTCCCGCTTCCGGGAAGCCCGGGGTTTGGAGAATGAAATCAACGTTCATCCCGCCGAGCACAAAAACACGCGGTGTGCGCGGTACACGAGGCGTCACACGGTCCATCACTCAGTGTCCACCTCGAATTCGTCATCCGGGTCGAAGGCCGGGACGACGATGTTGTTGATGTACAAGTCGCCGACCGCTCGGTGAACGACCCCGGGAGGGATGGTGACTACCGTGCCCGGACGAAGAGGAACGCGATCGCCGTCCAGTTCCAGATAGCCCTCCCCTTCGATCACGATGTACGTCTCCGTCAGTCGTTTATGATAGTGCGCCCGCGCATCCCGCGAAATTTTTACATAATGCACCGATAACGGCTGCCCGTCTTGCTTCGCCAGCACCCGATAAGCCGTGCCGCATGGGCAAGGCACCCCGGCTGTTTCCGCCAAGCTTCTGACCACGTAACGGTTCTCCGAATTTCCCGACATTTTTTATACACACTCCGCTTGCTCTATGATGATCTGCTAAAAAGCCTTGCAAATAAGCCTTGCAAATAAGCCAAATCAGGTACTATGGTGTGACGATGACGCGCATGCCGACGTGGCTCTCCGCCGTACGAATCGCTTCTTCGATCTGCGCAAGCGGGAACCGGTGGGAAATGTAGCGCTTCATATCGATGATGCCGTTATTGATCAAGTCGAGCGCTTTCTGGTGGTGGCGGGGCAGCGAACCGTGCGCGCCGTGCACGAACAGCTCTTTGTAGTGGATGATGTTGGTATCTAGCGTAACCATCGAGCGATCCTTGGGAAGGCCGCCGAAGTAATTGACCCGAGCCCGATTTTTCGCCATATAGATGGCGTCAACCTGCGCTTCCGGAGATGGGTTGCACGTTATGACAACGTCGGCGCCCAAACCGCCGGTTTCCTCCAACACCCGCTTGATTGCGTCTTCCTCGTTGGAGCAGATGTATACGTCCGCGTCGCCGAAGCCGCGGGCGATTTCCAGGCGCGGCCGGGAACGCTGCACGAGGATGACGCGGGCAGCCGATCGGGCCGGCCCCCAGTACGACGACGGTATCGCCGATCTTGACGTCGGACAGCTCCAGGCCGTTCAGCACGCAAGCGAGCGGTTCGGCGAGCGCCGCTTCCTCGTAGGGGATGTGGTCGGCGATTTTATGAATCGGGCCGAAATTGACGACCATTTTGTTCAAAAGAACGTATTCGGCAAAGCTGCCGGGATATTGGTAGCCCATCGCATAATTGATCTGGCAGTTGTTGCCGATGCCCGCCTCGCAAAACACACACTCCCCGCAAGGGACGTCGGCGCCGAGCGAGATGCGGTCCCCCACTTGAAACTTGTTCACGCTCTTGCCGACCGCGACGATCTGCCCTGCCGCTTCGTGGCCGAGAATTTGCGGCAGCGTTACACGGCTGTTGCCGTGGTGGTAAATGCGGATATCCGAGCCGCAAATGCCGACAGCATGCACCTTCATCAAGATACCGTCGTCAGGGACGGCCGGTGCCTCCACTTCTTTGATCGTCATCTGTTCCAAACGTTCCAATACGGCTGCTTTCATTGATTACGCCTCCTCACGGCTGTCTTTAAACCCGTCTACGTACATCATTTTGCAGGAAAAATGCGTGCGGTCCCGCATTGCCAGCATCGCCGGGAGCACGCCGTTCAGGCCAAACCGATGGCTGATTAGCGGCTTGACGTTCAATCGGCCGGACGCCATCTCGCACAACGCCAACGCCCATTCGTTCTTGGGCAAGCCCGCGTAGTAGGAATTCCATGTGCCGACGACGGTCAGCTGCTTTCGCAATATTTCCCAATACCCTTGTTGGGACAGCTTCATCTCGCCGGCCGGGTTGCCCATCAGCACGACTTTGCCGAAGCTGCGTGTCGTATGCATGCAATTCTCGAAGGAAGCCGCGCTGCCCGCCCCTTCGACGGTAATGTCGGCGCCTCTGCCGGTTAGGCTGGCCACCCACGCCTTGACGTCGCCGGATGCGGCGTTGAATACATGGGCGAAGCCGAGTCCCGCGGCAAACTGAAGCTTCATCTCGTCGATGTCGACGAGCATGACGTTGCCGGCGCCCCAGGCGCGCGCCCACAGGGCCAGCAGCAAGCCGATCGGGCCCGCTCCGTAAATGAGCACCTGGTCGCCGATGTCGATCCCTGCCTGGCGCAGCGCATGAATCGCCACCGCCGCGGGCTCGACCATCGCCGCTTCCTCATAGGAGAGCCCTTCCGGCAAAGGCAGCAAGTTCCATACGGGAGCGCATACGTACTCGGCGAAGCCGCCGTCGCAGCGCGAGCCCAAATAATTGTAATTGGCGCATTGCGCGTAGTTTGCCGTTTCGCAAGCGGCGCAGGAGCGGCAAGGAATCAAGGGGAACACGGCAGCCCCTCGTCCGAGCCATGCCGGGTCGACGCCTTCACCGAGCCCGACGACTTCGCCGGCAAACTCATGCCCGGGAATCGTCGGAAAATGATACGTTCCCTTCGTAAACACGCGCGGGATGTCCGAACCGCAAATTCCACACGCTTTGATCCTCAGCAGCACTTCGCCGCGCTTCGGCTGAGGTTGCACGACATCCTCCAGCCGCAAGTCGCCGATGGCGTGCAGCACATTCGCCAACATGCTTTATCCCTCCGTGAGAGCCTCTAATTTTTGACGAATTGCCGCCAATAGTTGACCGACTCAATATGATCCTGGATGATCCGAAATTCGGTGGACCAAGCTTCCCGGTGCGAAATCTCAAATAAAATTTCCGCCTCTTCGGCTCCGGATTGCTCAAGCGCGGCAAGCATAGGCTCGCCGTGGATGATCCCCAGCTTGTTGTACTCTTCGGTGAACGGCCAATGGCGGCTGTGATCTTTCTCCGTCTGCTGAATATGGATGATCGGCGACACCTTGCCCAGTTCACGCACCCAGCGGTACGGATCGCGGTCGCTTGGATGCGGCGCGTGGCCGACGTCGAGCACCAATTTGAACGGAAGGCCGGCGCCGTCGTTCAACAGTGCGAGCAGTTCCTTCGTGTCTTCGACTGAATTGGCCATCTCGCGTGGAATCGACATCGGCTCGAACACCATATGCGTCATGCCCAGCTCTTTACAGTACCAGCTGAGCTCCTTCCAGTTTTTCAGCGCCTCGTTGATGATGAATTTGCGCCGCTTCGGATCGTCGTAATCTGCGAACGTCAAGATGCCGAAGTGGCTGCCGGTCGTGACCGCCCCGAGTTGCCTGGACATGTGCGCAAACTTCTTGAACCAGTCGAGCCACACTTTGCGGGTTCGGGCGTCGGGGTGCATAAAATGGTTCACCCTGGTGAACGAGCTCGTGAACGTGCTGGTTACCTTCAAGCCGTATTTCGCTGTATTCTCGTTGATTTCCGCGACCTGCGCTTGCACCGCGTCCTCCGGTAGGAACACGTTCAACAAATCGGCGACGAATTGCACATACGTCAATCCCAAATCTTCAGCGACAATTTTTGTCCATACCCGGGGCTCCACGTACTTGTTGACAGCAAAGCCCAAATTAATCCCCAGTTTCAAATCCATACGTCAGCCCCCCTTATATCCTTGAAATCATTGCACATCGTATTACTGATCTTTTTAATAATACTATTATGGATCACTAATACATTCAATATTTTTTTGAAAGGTGGGCCAGCTGTTTCATCTCTCCGCTAATCCGTACATGGTACGGACTCGGAATCGGTCCATCCAGCAGCGGGTCCCCTGTCTGCAGCATCCATTGCGCCAGCTTGACTCTCAGCTGCTGAGCAATCGCGCTGTAATCCGGATGGTTCGCCACATTATTCGCTTCAACCGGATCGTTATCCAGGTCATATAACTCTTCTCTTAGCGTCTTTCTTATAGGAAACCGGAACCAGTTATACCTTGGCGCCGTAGCGATTCTGACATCGTAGAGCGTCTGCGCATCAAAATTGAGCACATACTTATAGCGATCCGTCCGCAAGCCGCGCATAGGATCGTAATTGTCGTGATATGTCTTCTCTACATACACAGCATCTCTATTGCCGGTATCGACTGCCCCTGTCAGTTGGGGAAGCAAACTGCAGCCTGCAAGCTCCTCCGGCAGCGGAATGCCGCAAGCTTCCAGCAGCGTAGGATAAATATCCAGATGGCTGGTCAAAACCGGGCAGCGCTTTCCTTGTTGCCAGCCCCCATTCTTATACGCCATAAACAGGAATACTTCTATACCCGGGTCAAATAGCGTTCCTTTCGCTCGGGGAAAATCGATGCCATGATCGGTCGTAATGACGAAGATCGTTTGATCCGCAATGCCTTGCCGTTCGAAGACATCGAGAATTTTCCCAAGTCCGTCGTCCAGTTCCCCGACCGCTCCTTGGAATTCAGCCATCTCCCGATCGATCTCCGGATCGTCGATCAAATAAGGTGCCTTCCAGATCCCCTTGGCTTCGTAAGGCTCCGCGCTCTTCGTCCAGATGCGATGCGTCTCATGACTGCCAATCTGCATATAGAACGGCTGCTTCTTGCCGATTTCCGGATTCCGATCAAACCAGGCTTGAATTTCAGCGCCGGCGCCGCCGATGTTAGCGCCACCGTTCGACCCGCTCCCTGTCCCGTTGATTGCTTCCTCGAATCCGACAGAAAACAAGTCGCGGGTTTCATGCTCGAACCCGCATAGCACCGTCCGATATCCGCTTGTCTTCAACACTTGGGCAAGATGTCTGTCTTTACGAACAAGATCCCAGCCTCCCAGCATGTCGGAAGGCAGACCGTTCATTCCGTTCTGATGCGGAGTGAGTCCGGTGACCAGCGCAGCGCGGGCGGGTCCGCACAGCGGAGTTGTACAGAAACAACAATCAAACGTCGTCCCCCATTCAGCCAACCTTTCAAAATGAGGTGTATTCACGGTTGTATAGCCATAGGGGGAAACAAACCTTCCCGTATCGTGGGAAATCATAACAACAACGTTAGGTCTTGGCGTCTGTTCAGTCTGTATGTTCATGGCACGGCTCCTTTACTTGGCGTTTAAATTTGCAATTGGATGGCGTCCGGCGCTTCGATCGTCGGCTTTCCACCGCGATTTTCCACTTTTATCGTACCGAGCGGGGTCGGAAAGGCG
>JAJFMO010000421.1 GCA_020697475.1 Paenibacillaceae bacterium
AACCAATGGCGATTGATTAATGGCAGCGAGCTTTACGATGCGGAGAAAGACAGAGAGCAAAGGCATAATATTGCCGGTCAGCATCCGGAGGTTGTTCAGCAATTAAGGGATGAATACGAAAAATGGTGGGAGATCGTTTCTACACAATTCGATGAAGAAATTCCTATGGTGATCGGCGCCGAAGGGCAAGGGGAGACCTGCTTGACTTGCCATGACTGGCGCAACGAGAACTGCGACCTCCCTCATCATCAAGGAATGATTCGTCAGGGGAAGCTGTCCAACGGGTATTGGGAAGTGGAAATTGGACAGGACGGGGAATACCTCTTTGAAATTCGCCGCTGGCCGCGAGAAGCCGGGCATCCGATCGCCGCAGGAATCGATGGAGACGATATCAGTTGGACCAAGGATGCCGTTGATGAAAATAGCCGGAATTATTACACAGGTGGAAAATCGTTGCCGGTGACTCACGCAAAGCTGCGCATTGGAGAGTGCGAGTTAAGCCAAAAAATCGAAGCGGCGAATGCGAACGTTTCGTTTCAGGTGTCATTGAAGGAAGGGCCGTCGCATCTGCAGACTTGGCTTACGGACGAACAAGGGTTATCCGTTGGGGCTTACTATGTTTACGCATCCCGTGTCGCTAATTAAACTCATAAGGAGAGGTACAAACATGAATAGCGAAAAGCCGGTTTTGTTGACTGACGATCAGATGAGATCATTTATTACCGAGGGCTTCCTGATTTTGAAAACGGATTTCCCGGAATCTTTCCATCAAGGTCTGGTTGAACAATTGAACGAAGTGTATGAGCAAGAAGGCAATCCCGGCAACAACCTGCTGCCTCGTATTCACGACGTGAAGAAGGTATTCAAGCATCCTGTTGTAACAGGAGCGCTTACCAGCGTTCTTGGTTCAGGTTATACGATGCATACCCATCGATTCGGTCACTTCAATACGAAGTCGACGGCGGGCGGTTGGCATAAGGATTCTTATTGGGGATACCGGAAGATTCGCAACCATCATCCTTGGTGGGCTATGATTATGTATTTTCCGCAAGATACGCCTGCTGAACTGGGACCGACCGGCGTGATGCCGGGTACCCAAAATTACGAGACCCGGGTATTCGAGCCTGATGAATCGAAGGGCGAGGCTTTGGCGACCGGAAGTGCAGGGACATTTGCCTTGATTCATTATGATTTGTGGCACCGTGCTACAGCGAATGTGCTTGGTTTGCCGCGATATATGCTGAAATTTGAGTTTTTGCGTACCCAAGCCCCGACTGCCCCAAGCTGGGCTTGTCAAAACCCGATGTGGAACAATCCAACATCGCTTCATCCTTCCGTTCATCAACACGATGCAATGTGGAAAGAAACCTGGAATTGGCTTTCCGGCCAAGTAGGCAGCCTGGCAGATAGTGTTCAGGCGGATGATTCCAGGTTAAAAGAGACGGCGTTCCGCTTGGAGGATTCGTTTGAGCCGATTGCGCTGAATGCCGCTTACGATCTTGCGACGATGGGATCAGAGGGAATCCAAAAGTTGTTGCAGGCGCTCAGGCACGATGACGTGAGGAAGTCGCGCCTTGCCGCTTATGGGCTGTCCATAGCAGGGGAAGGAGCCGTAAAGGGGCTTGTCGAGGCGCTGGATGAACCTGGAACAGAAACGGTTGCTCATGCCGTATTCGCCCTGGGCGAGCTGCGGGAATTGTCTTCTTGCGCCGTGCCGAGGCTGGTTAAGCTGCTCAAGGAATCCGATCATCCGTTAATCCGTTATACGGTATTGGAAGCATTGGCGATGATCGGGGCTCCTTCCGATCAAGTCGTCGATGGTTTAATTGCGGGCTTGCAGGACGAAGAGGTCCAAGTTCGATTCACCGCAGGATTGTCGCTTTGCCGTATGGGGGCGGCCGCTGCCGGTGCAGTGCCTGCGCTAGTCGAAGCGCTCGATGATGACAACCGTTATGTTCGCGGTCACGCTGCCGAAGCGCTGCGTCATATCGGAACCGATGCTGCCAAAGATACGTTAATCAACTATTTGTTTGATTCCCGTTGGTGTCCGATCACGACTCCGCAAAGCCCTTTTAAGCCATAGTTTCAGGAGTATAAACAAATAATTCGAGGAGTGACGCAGATGCGGAAATCTGTGTTTTGGATCGTCATTTGTTCGCTGTTTCTCATCGCAGCAGGCTGCACCGGTCAACCCAATAACGGGGAGAAGAGCGCCGACACGGGAAGCAATGTGAAGGACCAGGCCGTCCAGGCAAATCAAAGTCAGGAACCGGTGACGATTAAATTTTATGGTCAATCCACCCAGTTTTCTGAAGAGACTTTCCAGAAACTTGTCGCCGAGCCGTTAAAGAAGAAGCAACCGAATATCACTTTGGAGTATGTCACCGTTACGCCCGCGGACTTGCCGAACAAAATAGCTTCCGGAGAAAGTCCCGATATTGTTGTCAGTTGGCCCTCAGGAATCCCCGATATTCTGAATCTGGGCATGGATACAAACATAGAAGGCCTGATTAAACAAAGCAATTTTGATCTCAGCAAAATTAATTCCGTCATGCTGGACACGATCAAGCTGGTTAGCCAGACAGAGTATTTAATCGGTTTACCGGCGTTTAATAACTCTTTCGCCTTGTACTATAACAATGATTTATTCAACAAATTCGGGGTGGAGAAGCCGAAGGACAATATGAAATGGGATGATGTCCGGTCTTTGGCGGTGAAGATGACAAGAACGGACAACGGAATGCAATACAGAGGGATTTTTCCCGATAACCCGATTCGGGCGATCGACCAATTGGATCTGGTCAGAATCGATTTGAAGACGGGTACCGCTCAATTGACTTCAGACGGTTTTGTCGATGTTTTTCGTCTTTGGCAAAGCTTGTTGTCGATTCCCGGCAATTTCGATGCTCCCAACAATAATTTGGGCATCAACTATCATCAGCAATCTTTTCAAAAAGGCGAGCTGGCCATGTTGACCGGTTGGAGTACGATGCTGAACGATTTTCTGAAATTACAATCGATCGATTGGGATATGGTCACCTATCCTATTAATCCGAAGGCGCCGGGAATCGGCCAAAGGGTGGATATCCCAATAATGGCGATTACCCGTCAAAGCAAGCACAAGGAAGAGGCGTTTAAGGTGATTCTCAGCATCTTGTCTGAGGAGACGCAGACGGAACTTGCAAAACTTGCAAATGGCCCTGTTTTGGTGGATAAGAAGATCAGCGATCAATTTGGCAAGGGCATCCCCGGGCTGGAGAAGAAAAATGTCCAGGCTTTTGTCTCCCTGAAATTGAATACAATGCATTCCATGGGCAATGTATCCGGGGCTAAATTCAATCCGATCTTTAATAATGCTTTCATGTCGGTCATGAACAAGAAGAAAGATATTAATACGGCACTGCGTGATGCGAATGAAGAACTGAATCAGGTTATCCAGGAATTAAAATAAACAGCTTTCAGAGCGGTATATCGATCGAACAAAGGGGCGAGAACACACTATGCTTCATTGATGAAGCATAGTGAAATTCCCACTATACGTGAAAGCGCTTTTGTATTATGATGTTGTTATCGATAACACTTCACTAACTCGATGGAGGAATTTTAATTTTTCAACGAGAGGGGTAAGAAGATGGTGAAAAAGTTTTGGGTAACGACAGCGACGGTTTTTCTGGCAGCGGTGTTGGCTTTAACCGGGTGTAATTCCGGAACACAGGAAGGGGCGGCGGGCGCCGGGGGCAACGATAGTGCCAAAACAAGCGAACCGAAAAAAGCCGAGCCGGTCACATTGAAGGTGTATGTAACGACAGACACAAATTTGACGGACGAGGAAGTCCAAAAGTATGTTGTTAATTCCACCAAGGAAGCCTACCCGAACATCACATTGCAAGTTGAAAAGTCGTCAGGCAAATCTGTACCGGATGCGGTACAGGAACGTCTTGCGGCGGGGGATTTTCCGGACGTGCTGGTAACCACCTTGAATGTGCTTGACTTTGAAAAGAGTTTGCAAATTCCAGCCGATTTGAATCCGTTGTTGAAGGCACAAAATATAGACCTGGCCAAATTTGACCCCGTCGCGATCAATTATTTGAAATCGGTCGGGGACCAGAAGCAGTTGGATGCCCTGCCCTTATAC
>JAJFMO010000422.1 GCA_020697475.1 Paenibacillaceae bacterium
ACGTTTTCAGGCGCTTGGCCGCGTCGGCATTAATCAATGCCGAGATATCGGTTGCCTCGTTCAACGGATCTCCGACCACCAAGTTCGCCGCATCGCGGGCCAGCCGTTGAACAAACTCTTCGTAAACACTCGCATGAACATAAATCCGTTGGATCGAAATACAAACTTGGCCGTTGTACGAAAAAGCCCCAACCGTCGCCTCAGCCGTGATCCGATCCAGGTCGTTCGGACTGAACCCTCGATCGATCAGCAGCGGCGAGTTGGAGCCTAACTCCAAAGTCACTTTGCGCAGCCCAGCCTGCGCGCGGATGATTTTACCCACTCGCGGACTTCCGGTAAACGTAATGAAAGCCACCTGCTCGTGCGTCGTCAATACCTCGCTGAGTTCCTTCCCGTCCCCCGGGATAATATTCAGCACGCCTTGCGGCAAACCCGCCTGCTGAAATACTTCAGCCAGGAACAAAGCGGATAAAGGTGTTTTTTCCGCCGGCTTCAAGACGATTGTGTTCCCCGCAGCGATCGCCGGTCCCACCTTGTGCGCGACCAGGTTGAACGGAAAATTGAAAGGAGTAATCGCGCTTACGACCCCAAGAGGCTGGCGGATCACATAGGCGGTGTGGTTCTCACCGCGCGGTACGGCGTCCATCGGAATCACTTCGCCGGATAAGTTTTTCGCCGCCTCGGCCGCAAGCGTGTACGTCTGAAGAGTGCGCTCGATTTCACTGCGCGCCGCACGGATCGGCTTGGCCGCTTCCTCCGCGATGATGCGCGCCGCTTCCTCCTGCCGCCGCTCGATAATTTGCGCGGCTCGCAGCAGAATGGCCGCCCGCTCATGCGCGGGCGTCTCGCGGAAGCTTTCGAACGCCTGAGCCGCCGTCTCGATCGCCAGCTCAGCTTGCGACTGCGAAGCATAGCCGATCTCCGCCAGAACTTCCCCGCTGTGGGGATTATGCAGCACGACATGACCGTCTCCATCTATCCAGCGATCGCCAATCCATAGCTGTGTTCGTTTCATTCTTGCTCCCTCCTCAGCACAATTTCCAATAGGTTCAACTTCCTGCTCTCCACGGCTTCCGTCAAGGCTCGGGCAAACTGATCGACATCGCTTACTCGCCGGTGATCCACACCAAAGCTTTGAGCATACAGCGCAAAGTCCGGATTTTGAAAAGATATTTGCGTGACGGCCAGATGATTGTCGCGTTGATGCTTCTCTATCAGGCTGTAATGCCGATCATTGAAGACGATCACCGTAAAATCAAGCCCCATCCGCTTAGCTGTCTCCAGTTCCTGCGAATTCATCAAGAACCCTCCGTCTCCCGACACAACGACGACGGGGCAATCCGGACGCGCCAATCGGCTGCCCAAAGCACCGGGAAGCGAGGCTCCCATGGAGGCCAGTCCATTGAAAATAATCGTCTGCCCCGGACGCTTCGGCTGGTACCAGCGGGATACCCATACTTTGTGCAGGCCGACATCGGAGATCACGATGCTGTTTTCAGGCAACCGTTCGCTCAAAGTCCACATCACCTGTCGGGGAAGCTGCTCTTCCGGCAAAGGAACGGATTGCAGTTCCTCCAGCCTGAGACGGCGAATCCGGTTATGCTCCACAGGCTCGGGACGCCGCTCTACTTCTTCGGCCAACGCCTGCAAAGTAGAGCTCAGGTCGCCGGTCAAATCCAGTTCCACCGGGAGGTGAGCATCCGTTTCCGCTTGAATGGAATGAATATTCAGCACTTTGCGCGCACGATCTTCGTTCCACACGATCGGATCGTACTCTACCAGATCGAAGCCGATGGTGATCACCAAATCGGCATGATGGAGTGGCCGCAAATCTTCAGGATAAGGGTGTCCGCCTACGGTAAATAAGTTTCTCGGATGCTCGAACGGCAGCATGCCTTTGGCCATGAACGTGTTGACCAACGGCAAATTGGCCTTCTCCGCCAGAAGGCGGACTTCTTCCCAGGCATGATCGCGGATCACGCCATTTCCCGCCAAAATAATCGGCCGCTTCGCCGCCTGGATCATCTGTGCAGCCTCCAGCCGAGACTGCCTGTCAGGACACGCCTTCGCTTTACTGGCGGCAGGCAAGGGAGAGCCTTGCGTCTGTTCGCGGGCGATATCCTCAGGCAGTTGCAGATGAACAGCGCCCCTGCTTTCGGTCATTGCCAGGTCAAACGCTTTGCGAACGATTTCTGGAATTGTTTGCGCTGCCAATATTTGCTGATCGTATTTCGTAATCCCTTTGACCAACTGAATCGTATTTACATTCTGATGCGACTCCTTGTGCAGTCTCGTGCTCACCGCCTGGCCGGTGATGGCGATCAATGGAGAGCGATCCAGGTGCGCGTTGGCCACCCCGGTAATCAAATTCGCCGCGCCTGGCCCCAATGTGGCCAAGCAGATGCCCGGCTTGCCCGCGAGCCGGCCGTACACATCGGCCATGAAGGCCGCACCTTGCTCATGCCGCACCAGGACAAAACGAATGGAAGAACGGGTCAATGAGTCCATGAAATCAATATTTTCTTCGCCGGGGATGCCGAAGATGTATTCGACGCCTTCCGCCTCCAAACAGCGTACGAGCAAATCGCTTGCTTTCATCGAATCCCTCCTATGTTTCATAGAATAACCAGCGTTCTTCCAGTATAACATACCGGAGCACCCCTGCTCACCGCTCACTGCTCACCGCTCACCCCATCACCAAACCGCCATTGACATGCATGTTCAGCCCAGTGATATAGGACGCTTGATCCGACGCCAGGAAAGCCACCGCATCCGCCACGTCTTCCGGTTGTCCTAACCGCCTCAGCGGAGTCTGGGAGATCCATTCGTCGGTTCGGTTATTTTCCCGGCTCGTAATCATATCTGTAACGATTCGGCCAGGAGATACGACATTGACCGTGATTCCGTAGGGACCGAGCTCTTTGGCGAGCGAATAGGAGAAACCTAACAGGGCGGATTTTGCCGCCGCATAGTGAGCGTGCTGCGCAGAGCCCGTCAATGCCGCCTGTGAGGATATATTTATGATCCGTCCAACCTGTTTTTGCTTGAAATGAGGAATCACCGCCCGGCATGTGTAAAACACACTATTCAGATTGACCGCGATCAGTTCGTCCCATTCCTCATCGGAGATGTCTTCCACCCAGCGATCAATCATAATGCCCGAATTGTTGACCAGAATATCGATACCGCCCCACTGCCGGATCACCCATTGAATCATGGCATTCACTTCACCGCTATGAGCTACGTTCGCCTGGTAGAGCAGCGCCGTCCCCCCTTCCGCCCGAATCGATTCCACGATCTCTTCGGCAGCTTTTTCGCTTGACTTATAGTGGACAACTACCCTGTACCCTTCCCGACCCAGCTTAAAGGCAATCGCTTTCCCGATCCCTCTCGATGCGCCTGTAACGATGGCCACCTTGGCGTTATTGGAATTATTCATACCGTTCCCTCCCCCCTTGAAAAAATCGATGACATCTTCTTGAACTGACCTTTCGTTTGCTCATACAACTCGAGAAAAATTTCATACTTCTGATGATAAAAATGATGCCTACCGTCAGCCGGTACGACTCGTTTCGTATGACATTCACTCCGCTCCAGCACGACCGAAGGGTCGGCATACCAGCCTAGGGCCATACCGGCCAAAATCGCATTACCGAGCGGCGCCCCTCCCGACGTTTCCATCACTTCGATTTCCCGATTCAATACGTCCGCTTTGATTTGATTCCATAGCCGACTCCGAGAAGTTCCGCCAAGGATACGCAGGATGCTCGCGCGTTCCCCTGAGCGTTCCATGATCTCCAGGTTGTGACGCAGCGCATAAGCCGCCCCTTCCATGATCGAGCGAATCAAATCGCCACGCTTTGTACCCAGGGACAACCCGAAGAACATGCCTCTTGCATCCGGATCCCATAGCGGGGATCTTTCTCCCATCATATAAGGCAGAAAAATAATATCGTTCCTGGGGTTGGCGTCTTCGGCCAGCGCGTTGATCCACTCGTAGACATCTTTGCCCGCTTTGCGGGAAGATTCCAGTTCCGCTTGGCATAATTCGTCGCGAAACCACTTTAACGAAGCTCCTGTTGAACTCATGGCAGCCAAGCTTAGCGTCTGATTCGGCAAGGCAT
>JAJFMO010000423.1 GCA_020697475.1 Paenibacillaceae bacterium
ATTATCGAAGGCGATCATTCGCGATCTGGATCGCGGCGCGACGATCGTCCCCGCGACCGGCGCCTACTCCGGGCAGGACAAGCAGATGCTGTATTGCGTCGTATATCGCAGCGAGGCGCGGAAGCTGCAAAATCTCGTCCGCACCGTCGATCCGCAAGCGTTTATCGTCATTAGCGACGTACACAACGTGCTCGGGGAGGGGTTTAAAGCGGAGTAGTCCTCCTCAATCCCGCTTGCGACCGACCCAAGCGATCCTCATCTGGTCGCCGAACATGCGCCAGGCCGTATAAGCCAGCACGATGACGATCGACGAGCCGATGCTAAGAGACCACACCAGAGGCTGCTTCCTGCCTAGATCCGGCATGAAGGCGGCGGCATCATCGACGCCGAAGATCGGTGCGAACGTTGCACGCAGCTCAGTCAAGCCGGTCTGCAATTCGGCAGACTGCAGCTCTTCCGCCTGCAATTGGTTGCGCAAGTAGGTGAACAGCGAATCCGATCTCTCTACCTGATCGGGCGTAAGGCACAACAGCAAGGACGGCCTTACCGTCGCATAATGCTGCTGAAGGTCCGCCCACGGCGCCTGAATCGCCGTCTTGTCGTAATTGCCGACAGCCGCTTCCATCTTGCTTAGATCGTTGAAGATCAGCTTGCCGTATTGCTTCCACATCGGCTCGTTCGGATGCGTCAACGCATCGGCTGCAAGCCGTATCCGCGCCGCAGCCCATTGCCGCTGCTCATCCGAAGATTGCACGGCATTGTACGTCCTTTTCGCATCGGTCAACAGCTCCGTCAGAGCGTTCAGTCCTTCTACCGTGGCAATCGAGTCAAACCGGATACGCGTCACTTGATCGCCAATAGCAATCAGCTGGTTTCTTGCTTCCAGCACATTGCCTTCCGTCGCATACCGATACATCTTATCCGCCGTTTCATTGAGCAGCGACAGCTTCTGTCGTTGCTCCTTATCCGCTTTAGCGATGCCGCCCGCTGATTGATCCGTTGCCGCAACTTTCGGCGCCTTCCCCGGCACCACGGGAGCCTTGCCGCAACCGGCGACGGCCAACATCAGGCAAACCAGGCAAGCCAATCCCGCTGCACCAACCCGCAAATGACGAACCATGAATTCCATCCCCTTGTCCGATAAACTCCTCTATCATGAACATATGGAGGGATGTCCTCATTTAGACCATAGGTTTGTCCTGTAGAAGAACATTTTGGCGACTCATTGTCGCGAATAAATCCGCCAAAAGTATCGGTGCGTCGAAGAGTCCCTTCTAGGAGTCCCCCCTTCATTGACAAGTTGCTACAGCTACTTTATAATTTTTCCTAAATTTAAGTCCATCTTTTGTATATAAAACGAAAGTGGGCGTGGCAATTTTGTCATAACTAAGGTGGGGAAAAACCTGGTATGGAAGAAAAAAAATATAAGGCGCCTGCGGCGGAGAAGCTGTTGGACATTATGGAATTGATGGCGACGGAGGACAAAGATTTCGCCGTTACAGAATTGAGCAACAAGCTTAACATTTCTGCCAACTCCGTTTTTCGGATTATGAAGGAACTGGAATTGCGCCATTATGTGCAGAAAAATCCGGTTGACAGTTCATACCGTCTGACAGGCAAACTTTATTATTTGGGAAGTTCGTTGGGCAACCGCATCCGGTTGAAAAATATGGCCGAGTTGCCGATGCGCGCGATTCATAGCGCCACGCGCGAGACGATTTTATTGACGATATTTGGCAGTAAATACTCCACCTTGGTTATTGACCAGTTGGAGAGCTTGGAACCGATCAAGTTTATCTCCACCGTCGGCCTGGAATACCCTTCTCACTCGTCAGCGATGGGCAAGGCGATGCTCTCTTCGCTGCCTGACGAGGATCTGGATCGCTACTTGTCCAACCAGGCGTTTGCTGCGTTGACGGACAAGACGATTACTTCTCCCGAAGTGTTGCGCGAGGAATTGATGGAAGTTCGACGCACCGGATTGGCCTGGGATACGGAAGAATCTTGCCTTGGTTTGCGCTGTATTGCCGCCCCCGTATTCAATGCCAAGGGCACGCTGGAAGGCGCAGTCGGGATCTCCGGACCTGTCTTTCGCATGACCGATGCGGTGATTCCCGGGTTCGTCGAGACGATCCGGCGGGAAGCTTCGCATATTTCCGAGCTGCTCGGATACATGCCTAACAAATCTTTGGTGAGAGGGTAAACGCCGATGAAAATCGACAGTCTGGAAACGATCGTCGTGTCGCAAACGTTGGATGGCGGGGAGTCGTTTGCCTATTCGCAATTCTGGTACGATACGCGGACGATTATGCTGCTCAAGTTAGTCACCGACACCGGACTCGTCGGCTGGGGAGAGGCGTTCGGTCCCGCCTTGGTCAACAAGCAGCTGATCGACAACGTCTATGCTCCGCTTGTGATCGGTCGCGATCCGTTCGATACGGAAGTGATCTGGGAAGACTTGTACAATAAATTGCGCGACCATGGGCAGAAAGGTGTCGTGATCGAAGCGCTCAGCGCAATCGACATCGCTTTGTGGGATATTAAGGGCAAAGCGCTCAATTTGCCTGTCTACAAGCTGTTAGGCGGCGCGTTCCGCGACAAAGTCATGCCTTACGCCACCGGGCTATACCGCCGTCGAACCGGCGACATCATCGGCGAACTGGCAAAGGAAGCGGCCGGCTATGCCGAACAAGGCTTTAAGGCGATCAAGCTGAAAGTCGGCTTCGGTCTGGACACTGACCTGGAAGCGGTAATCGCCGTTCGCCGGGCGATCGGCGACCGGGTGAAGCTGATGGTCGATGCGAATCATGCGTACAACGCGAATACTGCGATCAAGCTCGGCAAGAGGATGGAAGAATACGATATTTTCTGGTATGAGGAGCCGGTACCGCCGGAAGATATTGAAGGATATAAGCAGGTAAAAGCGCAACTGGCGATTCCGATTGCCGGCGGCGAAGCCGAATTTACCCGATACGGGCATTATCGCCTGTTGCATGAGCGGGCGGTCGATATCGTCCAGCCCGACTGCTGCGTTACGGGCGGAATCTCCGAATTCCGCAAAATCGCCGCTCTTGCCACCGTTCACCAGATCCAGTGCTATCCTCACATTTGGGGCAGCGCGGTGGCGGTCTATACCGGATTGCAGTGCGCGTTTTCGCTCCCTCATTATCCGCCGTCGCTGAACCCCGATCCGGTGCTGCTGGAGCTGGACCGCACTCCGAATGTGTTTCGGGAACTGCTTGCCGGCGGGCCGTTGCCGATTCGGGATGGATGGGTCGATCTTCCGACACAACCAGGTCTCGGCCTCTCTGTTGACGAAGAGTTGATCGCCAAGTATCGTGTGAACGTGTAAGATTACGTAACTGGATATAGGAAATTTACAGGGACCCTCTGAACTTGTAAAGTGTATAACCAATAAAGAAAGGCTAACCGCAATCGGTTAGCCTTTCTTTATTATGCAATGTTTCGCTTAATTATTGTTTCTTCTGCATAGCCAGCCAGCCGGCTAGTTGATCCATCTGTTGATCCGTGATTCCTGAAGCAATGTTCTGCTGATACTGCGGCGGCATCTTATTGTCTTTGCCGTTCTTGATAATATCCATAATCTCAGCCTTGCTGTACTTGTCACCGACTCCGCGTAATGCCGGTATGCCTGCAGCCGACATTCCTTTCAGATCGGCAGCATGGCAGCTTACGCAAGTGGCTTTCTTATAAACACTCGCGCCCGGATCGTCTGCCGCCACGATGGCAACCGCTTGATTCTGCTGCGCTGTGGACGGTGCCTTGATGCCCTGGCTTGCATTGGCCATCAACTCCGCTTCCCGTTTCTCCGTCTCGGGGATCGTGTTATTGATCTTCAATTCTTCCTCGTAATGGTGCCAGGAAACCATCGTCAAGTAACTGCATGCAACTAACGACAAAATCATCAAGGAAGATGTAATCGGCCGTTTGTAAAACCGTCTTTCCTCACCGGCATCCAGGAACGGAGCAAGCAGCAATGCACCAAAGGCGATACCGGGGATAACCACTGTGCCGAACAATATAAATTGGTCCGATGTATAGGCGTATTTCAGCAATTGATACAAAAACAGGAAGTACCAGTCCGGCATCGGAATAAACGCT
>JAJFMO010000424.1 GCA_020697475.1 Paenibacillaceae bacterium
AGCTTGGCGTCAAGCGCCATCACCTTGCCGTCGCCGGTGACGACCAACGGATTGATTTCCGCGATCGAACAGTCTTTATCGATAAATGCGCTATAGAGTGCAAGCATGAACTGCACCGTTTTGCGGATCAGCTCCTGCGGAATGTTGATGGCATAAGCGAGCCGCTGCGCCTGGAACGGCATTAATCCGACCGCAGGGTCGACGACTTCTTTGAAAATTTTCTCCGGAGAGTGGGCGGCTACTTCTTCAATGTCCATCCCGCCTTCCTCCGACGCCATAATGACGACGCGTCCTGTCCCCCGGTCGACCACGACACCGACGTAGTATTCTTTCTTGATATCGCAGCCTTCTTCGATCAACAGCCGCCTGACTTCTTTACCGTGCGGACCGGTCTGGTGGGTCACCAGCACTTTGCCGAGCAGTTCCTTGGCATATGTGCGAACCTCGTCCAAATTTTTGGCGATCTTCACCCCGCCCGCTTTGCCTCTTCCACCGGCATGGATTTGCGCCTTCACCACAGTGACCTGCGAACCAAGCTGCTTCGCCGCTTCCACCGCTTCTTCGACAGTAAATGCGACAGCCCCTCGCGGGACAGTCACTCCGTATTGCCGCAGCACTTCCTTGCCTTGATATTCGTGGATATTCATCTGTTAAATCCTCCCATTCAAGACTGGCAAACCTTAACCATTGTAGCACTTTTATTCGACATTTTCCTATTTTTTTTATCAAAAATAGAAAGAACGTGTCTTCACGGTAAGGGAAAGACACGCCTTTCTTCCTTTTAACGATATGCCGGTTCCACAGTCACACCCGGTCGGGGCTCCCGCTCGGCTTGCTTGACGAATCTCATCTCATTGCCGACAAAACGACAAACCAGGCATTGAATGACCGGTTCCTGCTCCGCCACCATCATCGGTTCGTTGTATTCCACCACGGCTCCGGACTGTGCATCTTTGAGCAAATCCTGCGAATAGCTAGTCAATACGCTGAACTTGATTCGGTTGGAACGGCAGTTTGGGCAAAAATATGGTTTTTCTTCCACCAATATCACCTCGGCACGTAGTATTTCCAGGGTGGGGTTTTTTTAACCTTTATAGACTTTATAAGATCCGGGGCCCCCGCAAAGTACCTGAATTAGCTTCCGAGAATAAACGGTTAATCGCCATCCAATGGCCACTTTGTGGGGTTATTTATCGATGAAAAATTTGCGAGAAGCTGCGGGGATTGGCAGGAATTTGCGTGCCGATGGAGAAATAGGTAGATGTTGGTTATGAGGAAGCACCTTTTCCCGACAAATATGTTGCGGGGGCAGGTGTTTTTTGTTATGTACGGAAAGTTGATCAGCGCATGCGTGCAAGGTATTGACGGCAAATTAATCGAAGTGGAAATTGATTTGAGCAACGGGCTGCCGATGATGAACATCGTCGGTTTGCCGGATTCCGCGATTCGGGAATCGATCGATCGGGTACGCTCGGCGATTCGCAATTGCGGGTTCGCGTTTCCGCTCGAGCGGATTACGGTTAATCTGGCGCCGGCGGATTTGCGCAAGGAAGGGTCGGCGTTCGACTTGGCGATCGCGCTTGGAATTCTGGTCACCAGCGGGCAAGTGAAGCTGGATTTTGCGGGGACGCTCGTCATCGGCGAGTTGGCGTTGGACGGAGCGATACGGCCGGTGCCGGGTGTGCTGTCGATGGTGCACGGCGCTCGCGACCATGGGATCAGTCAAGTCATCGTGCCTTATGAAAATATAGCGGAAGCCGCGTTGGTCCAAGGAATGCGGATATGGGGATTGTCGCATCTGCGGGATTTAAGCGAAGTTGGAGCGGATCAATTCAACGATTCGTTCATCCAGGCCGAGAGGCTGACGGAAAGAGTGCGACAAGAGTCGGCGGGGCAAGCGGTTCGGCCCATTGTGGTGAAGGAAGATTACGCGGATGTGCTTGGGCAATTTCACGCGAAACGGGCGTTGACGATTGCTGCGGCCGGAATGCATAATTTGTTGCTTGTGGGGCCTCCCGGGACGGGCAAGACGATGCTGATCCGCCGGTTGCCGACGATCATGACGGAGTTGTCCGACGAGGAAGCGATGGAAGTAACCCGCATCTTGAGCGTGTCGGGAAAGCTGGCGGGTCATACAGGTCTGGTGAGGCAACGACCGTTCCGGGCGCCGCATCATACGGTGTCAGTCGGCGGGTTGATCGGCGGGGGGACGATCCCGAAGCCCGGCGAAGTCAGCCTTGCGCATCGGGGAATTTTGTTTCTCGACGAAATGCCGGAATTTTCACGGGGCGTACTGGAATCGTTAAGGCAACCGATGGAGGACGCCCAAGTAACCATCGGCAGAACGCGCGCGGTGATTACATTTCCGGCGCACTTCATGCTGGTCGCATCGATGAATCCATGCGCTTGCGGGTATTTGGGGACTGATGGAGGCGGAGTCGAAGAAGCAGGAATCGCTGGGGCCGTTGGTTCATTGCAGGGTTGTTCGTGTACCCCGATCAAAATCCAATCGTATCGGGCCAGAATATCGGGGCCGCTGCTCGATCGGATCGACATGCAGGTGGAAGTTCCGAGTCTGGATTATGAGTCGTTGCGCAGTACGGAGCCTGCATTGTCCTCCACGCAAATGAAGCAGGCCGTACTGGCGGCCAGGCAATTGCAGGCTGAGCGTTATGCCGACCTGCCGTATCAATTCAACAGTGAGCTTTCCGGCAAATGGCTAAGGAAGTTTTGTCGGCTGCAGCCGGAAGCGGAAGCGATGCTGCAGGAATGCTTCAAGCGATTGGGGCTCAGTATTCGCGCCCATGACCGGTTGCTGAAAATCGCCCGCACGATCGCCGATCTGGAAGGGCTGCCGGACATCGAGACCGGGCAGTTGGCGGAGGCGATTCAATATCGGCATCTGGATCGCAAGTTGGCACCTAATTGATTTGTTCGAGTTGACTATCCTTTGCCCTCATAACATTCCATCCGGGATCAGAAACACTTCTGGATCTAGAAGGCGCTCACATAATGCTGAGGGCTGTGAAATGTGCCATCCTCTTTCAACTGAATGGCAATGGCATCGAAGCGTATTCGCGGCATATGGGAGTAATGACGGTGCACGTATACTGCGGCGATTTCCCTTACTTTACGTTGTTTGCGGGCGTGAATCGATTCCGCGGCGGTGCCGAACGTGCCGGTTGGCCGGCGGGTGCGGACCTCGGTAAAAATGAGCGTATCCTCGTGCTCGGAAATGATGTCGATTTCCCCTGAGGCGCAGCGCCAGTTTCGCTCAAGTATGCGGTGGCCAACTGTCTGCAGATGCTGCACGGCCATTTCTTCGCCGAACTTCCCCAATTGCTTGCGGGTGTCCGGTTTCATGATCTCCCCCCTATCTGTCGGTTTCCGGACCCGTGTGACGGGTGATCCTGAAGAGTCGACGGCTTTCTGGCCTCAAGATCGGTGCGGTAGATGAAGCTTAACACTTCGGCGACAAGCTGGTAGAGCTCAGGAGGGATTTCCTGATCTAGGTCGAGCTTGGACAACACTTCCACGAGCGACGCGTCCTCCTGGATCGGCACTCCGTGCTCACGGGCTCGGCGCAGTATTTCTTCCGCCACCCTCCCTTTTCCTTTGGCAGTGAGAACCGGAGCTTGGTCCTTTTCCGGACTGTAGCGAAGGGCTACAGCTTTCTTGGCCTCTGGTTGGCGTTCTTTCATACCCGGACGTCCACCCCTTTGTATGGTCTGGCTTTATAAAGCGAACGAGGATCCAAACCGGGATGAGCCGATAGAGAGGCGGCAGGTTCTGTCTTGGTCGGTTGGCCAGCGGCGCGCTCGGGATAAGGGGTGATTTTCATCGAGATGAATTTGTATCCGATGCGATTCAAGGCGGCGCCGATTTCTTCTCGTTCAGACTCAAGCACGGCGGCAGTCAAAGGATGGTCGTTCATGACTTGGAAGCTGACGATCCGATCAACGACTTGCACGTCGACCATCGTATTGCCAAGCGCCTGCATGTCCAAATCGAACAACAGGCGGCAATTGTCGGCGTCGATTTCGCCGCGTTTGCCTTTGCGCGCCTGAATATGGACGGAGGCTGTACGGTTGCCCTGACTGTCTGTGAACGG
>JAJFMO010000425.1 GCA_020697475.1 Paenibacillaceae bacterium
ATAATCATCGCGTTGCTGGATATAAGCAATGAGATGGTAAAAGTTTTATCCTTCAGCAAGCTCAAGTCCAACAGCGGGTTGTCGATCACCAGTTGACGAACGACGAAACCGAACAGACTCGCGCCGGCGATTAATAAATAGGTGACTACTTCCGGATCGGACCATCCTTTGTCCGGCGCCATGCCGACTCCGTACAGCAAAGTCGCCAATCCGCCGCAGGAGAGGATGAAGCCGAGAAAGTCAAACTTTTTATACTGCTCCACCTTGAATTCCTTCAAAGCGAACCACGAAATGAGAAAATCGAGAATGCCGACCGGAACGTTCAATGTAAAAATGATGCGCCAATCCATATATTCCACGATATATCCGCTCAGTGTAGGTCCAAGCGCCGGGGCGAACATGATCGAGATCCCGAACAAGCCCATGGCCATCCCCCGGTTTTCCGGCGGGAACATTCGCATGATCATCGCCATACTGATCGGCATCAGCATTCCTCCGCCGACCGCTTGGAGGATGCGGAAAAACACCATCGAGCTGTTGCTCCAGGCAAGCCCGCATAAGGCCGAACCGAGTGTGAAGATGACGAGAGCATATAGGAAAACCCGCTTGTAGCCAAACCGGTCACCCATGTAGCCGGTGGTCGGAATGAGCGATCCGACGACCAGCGCATACGCGGTGACGACCCATTGAATCTGGGTCTGGTTGACTCCGAACACCGCCATCATCTTGGGCAGCGCCACGTTGACGATGCTGGTGTCGAGAATCGCCATGAAGACGGCGAGAATGAGCGAGACCATCGCCATGACGGGCATTTTGAAGGCCGGCTTGGCGCCAGGAACACCCGCCCCGACTGAAGCGGATGCGGCAGTTGGTGCGTCAGACAATTGCTTTCCTCCTATCAAGCAATTCCGTCAGGAATTGCGTACTTCGTAAGCATCGGCTCAAGCAATTCCGTCAGGAATTGCGTACTTCGTAAGCATCCGGTTACCTGTCAATCTTGACCGTCGCGTTCAGGCCCGGAATAAGCCGTTTGCCCAAATAATTGTCGAGGGCGATCTTCACCGGCACTTTCTGCACGACTTTCGTATAGTTGCCGCTCGCATTGCCTGTAGGCAGCAGCGAGAATGTGGAATTGGTTCCGAGTCCGATCTGCACAATCTTGCCTTCGAACGGCGTCCCCGGGAACGCATCGATCGTGATCGCCACATGGCTGCCGATATGGATATCGGTCAGTTCCGTTTCCTTCAAATTGGCCGTGACGTACAATTCGTTCAAATCTGCGCTCAGTGCGAGCGGAGCGCCAGGGGCGACGGTCTGGTCCTTGACCGCGCTCGTCTCGATGACCGTACCGTCGTCAGGCGCAACGATGTCGCTGGTCGTGGCTGCGACGTTGCCGTGGGCAGGCGAAGTCTCGACGATGCCAAGCACGGAGCCTTTCTTGAAGCTGTCGCCTTGACGGTAATTCCACTCAATCAGCGTACCTGCGGCGAGCGAGCCGATTGAGCGCAAGTCGCCTTGAACCTTGGCGTCGTCGGTCTTTATGTACTTGCTGATATCGTAATAATAGAACGCGCTTGCCGTCCCTCCGCCCAACAACACGACGGCCAGAACGGTCAGCAAAATCACTTTTTTCTTCATTGCTTGGTATGACTCCTTTCTTTTCCCGCGCTTTCGTTAGGGGGCTCGGCGGTATGGGGCAAATGCGCCACCATCTTGCTGAGCAGGGTGATGAATTGCCCGATTTCCTCGCTGGTCAGATTGGCCAGCATGCCTGCCAACAATTTGTTGCGGTGGGCGCACAGGCTGGCGACCAGATCCACAGCTTTGTCCGTCACTTCGACCCAGACAAGCCTTCGATCCTTCTCGTCCCGCGTTCGGGACACGTGTCCCGAGCCGACGAGCCGGTTGATGGCGATCGTTGTCGCCGACGGCGTCAAATTCAGTTGTTCAGCCAGATCGCTGATCGTCGTTCTCTGCTTCGCCTTCAAAGTCGCAAGCAGGAAAAACTGCTCCTTGGAAATATTTTCGTTCGCAGTCCATTGCACGGTCTGACGCGCGATTTTCACAACCATATCGGCGATTTGCGCAACATTCTGATCGATCTCTCCCACCTCCTTTATGATCAAATTATTTGATGATCAAAATATTTGCCACGAAACATATTTTTACCATCAGAAGCTTCCGTCGTCAATAGAAAAGTTTTCGAAAATTGTGTGAACTTGACCCTTTTTAATGATCCGAATGGAACGGGAATCAGCATAACGAATGTTTGTAAATGGAATGTAAACAGGAATACTTTTCACCTGAAAGACAATTATTTTACTCTATTGCTCTTAACCTAGAAATGATATATTAGCGGAAAGCGGATAGACATTTTCTGGAGAAAAGGAGGCTCGTAAGCGTTTGTTAAGCGGTGGGTAAGCTACATATTTCAAAATTTGTCATGACCGGACAGGAGGCCAACACCATTCTTTTCAGAAAGCTATCCAAGAAAGAAAACCGTTCTTTTCTTGTCGTCTCCATTAGTCTGCTTATCGTCCTTGCCACGGGATGCAACGGCGGGGCGGGCACTGCACAGCCGTCGGCGGATAATGCCGCGAGCAACGTCAACAGCGCCAACAGCGCCAACACCGCTAAAACTGCCCCGAGCTTCGACCCGAACGAAGCGGTCTCGCTGAAATTCGGGCAAATCGGCGGCGCGTTGTCCGATGACGAATTTCAAAATTTGATCGTCGCTCCGGTCAAGAAAATGTACCCGAACGTCTCGCTTGAGCTGGTTCGGATGACCAACACGACGCAGCCGGAACTTGTGGCGACCAATGATTATCCGGATTTGACTTACAACAACGCATCGGGCATCTACCGCGACAAAGAACTTCAAATCGATGCGGACCTGATGCCGTTGATCAAGAAGAACAATATCGACTTGTCCAAGTTCGATCCTTCAAGCCTGGATTTCGTCAATTCGGCCAGCGGGGACGGGAAGATCTACTTGCTCCCCGTATGGACCGTTGCTGACGGGACATTTTATAATAAAGACATCTTCGACAAGTTCGGCGTAGCATATCCGAAGGATAACATGACGTGGGATCAGGTGCTGGAGCTTGCCCGCAAGGTTGCCCGGATGGACGGGGGAGTACAATATATCGGCGTCTCGACCAGCAGCCTCAGCAACATGAAGAACGGGCTCGGTCTGCCGATTGCGGATGCGAAGGCCAAGAAAGGTCTGCTGGATTCGGATTCGTGGAAACTGCTGCTGGATTCATACGTCAAGATGCAGCAAATTCCCGGCAACTACAACCATGGCATGAACGGCACCAAATTGTTCGAGACCGATCGGACGTTGGCGATGTATCCGAACTTTACAGGGCGAGTCGGGGAATTTGAGAAATTGTACACTTCGGGCAACCCGATGAACTTCGATCTCGTCACGTACCCAAGCTTCGGCGATTCAAAATACGCAGCGACGACGAATGTGTCCGGCATTACGATCAGCATCAAGACAACGAAGCAGGATTGGGCGTTCCGTGTAGCGCAAGTGTTGGTGAAGGAAGAGAATCAGCTGGCGGCCGCGCGAAACGGCAGAGTATCTGCGTTGAAGAACAAGGAGATCCAGCAGCAGTATGCGGCGAACTTGGGCTCGATGAAGGGCAAGCATGTGGAAGGCTTCTTCACCAAGCCGACCAATATTCCCGGTCAGACGACCAAGTACGACGATTTGGGCAACAAGCGGATTAACGATGCCGTCGATCGTATTCTCAGCGGTCAAGCGGATGTGAACACCGCGTTGCGGGAAGCGAACGAGCTGTTGAATCAGGACATCGCCTCGAACCCGTAAAGGTGCAAGGCGAAAAGTCGGCCGGATTTCCAGGTCGGCTTTTTGCCGTTCAGCAAATCTTGCGTTGAATGGAGTCATAAGTGGCGGATGATGTACAAGAAAGTGTGGTAACGAGAGGGCCGAGGCGGTGGAAGCGTGACTTAACGGCATAACTGCCGTTAACTCCTCGCATCCGCGGTGGAAGCGTGACTTAACGGCATAACTGCCGTTAACTCCTCGCATCCGCGGTGGAAGCGTGACTTAACGGCATAACTGCCGTTAA
>JAJFMO010000426.1 GCA_020697475.1 Paenibacillaceae bacterium
CTCAACGTGCCCGGCATATTTTACAACGGCGGGATGATTTATGACTTTGCGAACAGGCGAACCGTCTGGCAGACGGTATCGACTGAGGATGCAGAACTAATTGTACGAAACATTGTCGAAAAGTTTCCTGAAGTGGGGATCGAGGTATACCACAATGGG
This sequence comes from Paenibacillaceae bacterium, assembly GCA_020697475.1. Lineage (GTDB taxonomy): Bacteria > Bacillota > Bacilli > Paenibacillales > NBRC-103111 > JAJFMO01. The sequence continues at coordinate 160 of JAJFMO010000426.1, forward strand.
ACGGCTTACTGTATTCAGGAGAACGCGGTGACCGAAAAGCACCGGGAAATCGACGGCATTGAGATCATCCCCGTCTCCGATATCGGGGAAATTCCCAAACCGTGGCAGAAGGTGTTAATGGCCGGAGAACCCGATCTATTGGCGGACATGGAAATTATCCTGAAGGCTCGTTATTCCTCGGTTCGTTTCGTACGTTCCGACCAGCATTACCTGGAAATATTAAATCCCCACATCAACAAAGGCCGGGCGTTGGAACGGTTGTTGCAGCTTGAAGGTTTGTCCGCCAGCCAATGTATTGCCGTAGGCAACCATATGAACGACTACGAGATGCTGCAAACGGCCGGTGTGGGCATTGCCGTAGATAATGCGTACGAGCCGTTGAAAAATGTGGCGACTTTCTGCTGCTGCCACCACGATCGGCATGCCATTGCGGACGTCATCGATTGGATTGAGTATCGACAAAACTTTTTACACTCCGTTAACAATCATTTGATTTGTCGATGACAAACTCCTTGTACGATAGAACTGTTGAGATGAAATGATCAAAAAAATCAAAGGAGTGGGTCAAGTTGTTGAGAAAGTTTGGCAAGTTTTCGGCAGTAACAGCTCTGGCTGCAGTGTTGACCGTTACAGCTATAGGTTGCGGAAATGCGGGAAATCCATCTGCATCAGGAAACGCGGCATCCGGCCAAGCGAATACGAATTCCGGCGGAAGTGCTTCAAAGAAAGAAATCACTTTAACCGGCGCAGGATCGACTTTCGTAAATCCGCTCTTTTCAAAAATGTTTTCCGAGTACAACAAGCTCCATCCGGAAATTAAAGTGAACTTCCAATCGATAGGTTCCGGCGCGGGCATTCAGCAATTGACTCAGGGTACGGTTGATTTCGGCGCATCCGACGCATTCATGGATGACAATCAAATCGCTGCGGTAAAGAACGGTGTAGTCCAAATTCCGGTTACTGTAGGTGCGGAAGCGATTATTTATAACATTGATGGTGTGCAAAAAGGTCTGAAATTAACGCAAGAAACTTTGTCCAATATTTACTTAGGCAAAATTACGAAGTGGAACGATCCGAAAATTGTTGCCGATAACGCCGGTGTTAAATTGCCTGACTTGGCCATCACCCCGATTTACCGTTCGGACGGCAGTGGCACCACGGCCATCTTCACGGACTCAATGAAGGAGTTGCGGGTCAAGTGAAACAAACTCCAGGCGCAATCGGTTATGTCGAATTGGCTTATGCAGAAACGAACAAGATGGCTTATGCCCAACTAAGAAACAAAGACGGCAAATTCGTATATCCTTCCGTTGCGGCCGCTACGTTTGCCGCTACGAACGCAGCGAAAGACATGCCCGAAGATACTCGTGTATCGATCGTCGAGAAGCCAGGCGATCAATCGTATGGAATCGTGGGCATCAGCTGGGCGCTAGTAAATACGAAGTATGCCGATGCAGATAAAAAGCAAGCGATCATTGACTTGATCAAGTGGGCATATCGCGATGGTCAGCAATATTCGGAAGCTTTGACCTATGCGAAGATTCCGGAAGACATTGCGAAGATCAACGATAAGAACATCGCCAAAGTGAAGTAATAAGTGTTGATATAAAGAAAGGATGTCGGTATTCCTTGAACTACAGGGGGTTAGCTAAGGAAATCGAATTAAAGATACACAGCGACAGGCCAGCACGAAAATGGCCTGTCGAGGCATTTTTCAAATGGGGCACTTTCGCCTTTGCCTTCTTAATTATTGTCCTCTTGATTTGGATGATCATTGCGATTGCGATCCAGTCGCAGCTGTCGTTAGAGAAGTTTGGTTTTCAGTTTCTGACGAGCACGGATTGGGATCCGGTTAAAGGGCTGTTCGGCGCATTGCCATTCATTTACGGCACGATTGTGTCCTCCATTGTAGCTATTGCGGTTGCGGCGCCGATTAGTATCGGGGTTGCGTTATTTTTGACCGAGATGGCCCCCAAATGGTTGCGAACTCCCATCGGGTTTTTAATTGAGCTTCTCGCGGCTATTCCGAGTATCTTATTCGGGCTTTTGGGATTGTTCGTATTTGTGCCGTTCGTAAGAGAATGGATTCAGAAACCGATAGGCAAAATTCTCGGGTGGTTTCCGCTGTTCTCCGGTGCACCTATTGGACTCGGCATGCTGTCAGCCGGGTTGCTTCTGGCCATCATGATTATCCCGATTATTACCGCTCTAGCTCGCGATATCATCGGCAATGTGCCGAATATCCAGAAGGAAGGCGCACTCGCGTTGGGAGCCACCCGCTGGGAGATGATTTGGAAGGTTGTTCTTCCGTATGCTCGCTCAGGGATTTTAGGCGCCGTCATATTGGGACTCGGGAGGGCGCTTGGGGAGACGATGGCTGTTACGATGGTGATCGGCAACAGGGCGGAAATTAAAGCCTCCTTGTTTGCCCCTTCTCATTCTATGGCCGCCGTTATTGCCAACGAATTTACGGAAGCCACGGGGGATCTCTATTTATCTTCGCTGATCGAAGTTGGGCTGATCCTTTTCTTAGTCACGTTCCTGCTCAATGCACTGGCTCGATTCCTAATCTGGTCCGTGGCCAAAGGCCCCAAGGGAGGGATTAGAGCATGACGGACATTATCCTGAAATCGAATTTGGGTCGAAGAAAATTTGTCAACAGACTCATGCTCGGCATCGTTATTTTGTTGACCGCGCTAGCTATCATCCCACTGATCTGCATCGTCGGTTACATTATTTATAAAGGATTGCCTGCCATTAACTGGGACTTCTTCACGAAGCTTCCGGTGCCGGTCGGAGAAAGCGGCGGGGGCATAGGGAACTCGATTATTGGGACGCTTATCCTCGTTGCCATAGCTTCCGTTGTCGGAATACCGATTGGCATTCTTTCCGCCGTGTACTTGAGTGAGTACAAACCGGCAGGAGCCTTCTCTTCCTGTGTACGATTTGTCGTTGATGTCATGCTCGGTATTCCATCTATCGTATTAGGAATCTTTGCTTATTTGACTTTCGTGAAGCCTTTCGGCCATTTTTCAGCGATTTCAGGCGGACTTGCGCTGGCCTTGTTAATGATTCCGATCGTCGGAAGATCGACCGAAGAGATCTTAAAATTGGTACCGAATACGATCCGTGAAGGCGCCTATGCGCTAGGTGTGCCCAAGTGGAAAACGATCCTGCGAATTGTTCTGCCTTATGCCACAAAGGGGATTGTGACAGGAGTCATGCTTGGCGTCGCCAGAGTAGCCGGTGAGACGGCACCGCTCCTTTTAACAGCCTTCGGCAACCATTTCTGGAGCAAAAACATCAATGAACCGATTGCCTCTTTGCCGGCACAAATTTTCGAGTACGCGAAATCTCCGTTTGACGACTGGATTCAGAAGGCGTGGGGAGCCGCTCTTGTTCTGATTGTACTCGTTCTGACACTGAATGTCATAGCTCGCGTGATCACGCGCGGACGCTTTAAAAATGCATCTTGAGGGGGGTCTGACATGGCAAAAGAAATGAGAACGGAAAAATTGCAAGCGTGGTACGGTTCATTGCACATTCTAAAAGGCATTGATATGGTCATTGAAAAAAATAGCATTACCGCGATCATCGGTCCGTCAGGCTGCGGGAAATCTACGTTCGTACGGTGCTTAAATCGGATGCACGAAGTTGTCGACGGCACCAAAGTTGAGGGGAAGGTTTGGTTTGAAGGTCAGGATGTATACGACCAGCAGATCGATCCTGTCGATATTCGCCGTAAAATCGGAATGGTGTTTCAAAAACCGAACCCGTTTCCGACGATGTCCATTTATGATAATGTCGCCGCGGGATTGAAGTTGAACGGGATCAGAAACAAAAAAATATTGAACGAAGCCGTTGAGAGAAGCTTGCGAATGGCTGCGCTCTGGGATGAAGTGAAAGATCGCTTGAACTATTCCGGAATGAGTTTATCGGGAGGCCAGCAACAGCGCCTTTGTATTGCTAGAGCGCTCGCCATCCAACCGGAAATTATCCTGATGGACGAGCCGGCTTCCGCTCTGGATCCGATCTCGACGAGCCATATAGAAGATCTTGTTGTGGAGCTGAAGAACGAAGTGACGATCGTCATCGTGACTCATAATATGCAACAAGCCGCTCGAATCGCGGACACGACGGCTTTTTTCCTGAACGGTAACCTTGTCGAACACGATAAGACAGATAAAATGTTCATGTCTCCCTGCGATAAACGCACAGAAGATTATTTAACAGGGCGGTTCGGTTAACTTTGATACAGGAGTGTGGCAGATGAATCATCGTACGCATTTGGAAGAGGCGCTGAAAGAAATACAATCCCTTCTTCTGGAAATGGGTAAAAGAGTTGAGGTTGCGATTGATCAATCTATCCTCTCGCTAAAAGTGAAAAATATGTTGATTGCCCAGCAAGTTATCGATGAGGATCCCAAGCTGAATGAGCTTGAAATGAGAATCATCGATCTGGGAGCTAAGACGATTGCAACCCAGCAACCCATTTCCAAGGATATGCGAAAAATTTTGAGTGCTTTTCGGATCGCGAGCGATTTGGAACGAATGGGCGATTTGGCCGTCGATGTGGCGAAAGTGACGATACGCATTGGAGATCAAGAGCTGATCAAGCCACTTGTCGATATCCCTCGCATGGCTGATCTGACCAAAACGATGGTTGTTGAAAGTATGGAAGCCTACGTACAGGAGAATATTGAGTTGGCCTACAAGATGGCCTCCATTGATGATGAAGTGGATGCTCTGTACAGCCAAATTTTGCGGGAGCTGTTTATTTTTATGCTTGAAAATCCGACAACGATCAATCAAGGGATGTTGCTTTGTTTCGTGGGGAGATACTTGGAGCGGATCGCCGACCATGCGACCAATATTGGCGAGAATGTGGTGTATCTTGTGAAAGGGGTTCGTCCGGAGTTGAATTAATGAGGATGACAAAGCTGCAAAAATGAGTCCAAATAGTGATTGTAGCAGTCGCTAAAACACAGTCGTCATTTCATGGACATTAGTTTTAACGGACCGTAGATCCGCTAATTAACGGGAATTACCGAAATTAAGAATTTAACGGACTATGGTGACGCTAATCAAGCTAGTTCGGTATAAACCGGGCGTTTTTCCGGTTATTAACGGTATCTGGGTCCGTTAAAAATCGAGACACGTCTTTTACCGCTAATTAGAGGCTCGTAGGTCCGTTAGAGA
>JAJFMO010000427.1 GCA_020697475.1 Paenibacillaceae bacterium
CTTGACCATGGGAAAAGAGGAACCGTTTATCGGGGACATCCTCATAGACGGTGACCGCATAGCGGACATTCAACCCGTCATTTCCGTTGAAGTCGATGAGGTGATTCGCGGGGAAGGCATGTCTGCCATGCCCGGTCTGATTAACGCCCATCAGCACACCCCGATGAGCTTGTTGCGGGGATTTTCCGACGATCTAAAGCTGATGGAATGGTTGGACAAGAAGATGCTGCCCGCCGAATCCCGCATGACACCCGAGGACATCTATTGGGGCGCAAAGCTTGCCATGGCCGAAATGATCCGATCGGGTACGACGGCTTTTGCCGATATGTACATCCACATGAATGAAATCGCGGTTGCGGTGGCAGAAGTCGGTATGCGGGCTTCTTTAACCAGGGGATTGGTTTTCCTCGAAAATGACGGGGGCCGCCGAATGTCGGAGGCGATGGATCTGATCCGTCGTTGGAGCGGCAAAGCCGAGGGAAGAATCACCACTATGCTGGGACCTCATTCCCCATACACCGTTCCGCCAGAGCCCTTTCAAGAAGTGATCGCGCTTGCCGAGCAGGAGAATATTCCGATCCATACGCATCTGGCCGAAACCAAAGAAGAAGTGATCAAAATACGGGAAAAATACAATCGGACGCCAACCGAATATTTGCATCATCTTGGTCTATTTGACAAGGCGCATGTGCTTCTGGCTCACAGTGTGCATGTGAATCGCCGCGATATCGGGTATTTGAAGGGCATGCGGGGCGGAGTGTCTCACAATCCGGTGAGCAACCTCAAACTCGGCTGCGGCATTGCTCCGATTACAGATATGGCCGAGCAAGGGATTAATGTAGGATTAGGAACCGATGGGGCGGGCAGCGCCGCCACGCTGGATATGTTCGAGGAGATCCGAAGCGCGGCTTGGCTGCAAAAGCTGGATTACGGGGACCCCACGAAACTCCCCGCGATTGACGCTCTCCGCATGGTAACCGGCGGAAGTGCGAGGTTGTTGAATATTGACCACGAAGTGGGCACGCTGGAAGTCGGGAAAAAAGCGGACATCATTTTGATTGATCTGAGAAAGCCTCATTTGCAGCCGGTCCACAATCTCCATTCCCTGCTCGCCTACTGTGCCAACGGCGCGGATGTGGACACGACCATCGTCAACGGCAAAGTGTTAATGCAAGGCCGCCGTCTGTTGACGATAGACGAAGAAGAACTATTGAAGCAAGTATCCGTTCGGTCTAAACGAATCGTCGAAGGCGTTTGATCATTTCGGTTTGGGGGAAGGGCTACTTCGTACATGGCCTGAAGCTGACGGAAAAGTCCATTTTTATGATAAGGGTGTCACGAATTCAGATAATTCCAAATACCCAAGATCTGTTAAACCTATATCAACATATGAATCTCCTATAGTATAGGATGTGACCCGTTTATCGCCGCTTGCCGGTTTTAACAGCCCCTTCTTCAGCCATTCTTTTGTCCAATTCGTTGCAGTTCTATTCGTCACTTGAAAAACACTGGCTATATCTTTAGGCTTTACCAATCCGCCGCTCTGTAATAACAAACGCAGCAATACGATTTCTTTCGGCTCAAGCTTGCTTATCATTGGATTAAGCAGGCTCTTGCTATTTTTCTGTGCAGAACTAGCTACTTGTTGAAAAGCATATGCCATGATACGGCAAAAATATTCGATCCATGGCGAAAGACTCGGCGGATCATTTCGACCCTCGTAATATAACACAGGCAATCCCATCTGAATGTTTTTATAATATCCTGACAGGTCAGCAAAATAGTATTCCTCCATTGAGTTAAATCCTCTTAGATTGTAACCATCGACGGATAAAATGTAAGAAGCCAATGCTCTGGAGGTTCTGCCATTCCCATCATCAAAGGGATGAATTGTAAGCAGTTGATATGCCGAAATAGCAGCTTTTAACGGAATGGGGAGTTCTTCTTCCTTGTTAATCCAGTTAACTAAATCGGACATTAATTGTGGAACATCTACCCATTCGGGCGGGATATAATCCGGCTGTCTGGTTTCAGCATCATAAACTGCAAATAGTGTCCCTGGAAGTGTCGGCCCTCGGTACGAACTTGCAACTGTTTTTCTTCCGACTCCCTTCCTTTCAATGATCGCGTGTAGTCGCTTGATAAATGCTTCATTTATTGGATATTTTAATTTTCTTGCCGCATTCAAAAAAGATAGTGCATCCCAATAGTTTCTTACTTCTTCTTCAGCTCTAATTCGGGAATGATCGCGCTTTGCCTTTACAACTTGAGAAACCTGCTCAAAACTCAAAGGGTTTCCTTCGATTCTTGTGGAATAGTGTGTCATTTTTAGTCGGGCCTTTTCTCTTAACTCCTTCTCAACATCAGGTGGAATAGGCAATACATCCACAATTGCTTTCGAACGTTCGATTGACATCAAGTCTTTTACTATGCCATTCTTATATTCGAATTTCGGTGAGAACAGTTTATTCAGCCCCTTTCGCTATTTTCCCTATTTTATCATAGATAAGGAAAAATAATTTCGTTATTGCTCAGTATTAGCGAAAATTCCTTACCTAATACTAAAATACCGTCAACCTTTGGCCGCGGCTCCGGCGGTGCTTAATTTATCGTAACTGCGAAACAGACGCTGATAAATAAAGGCGTTCGCCAATTGCAAACCGGCGGTGATCGTAAACGGGAGACTGAGCAGTCCGGCATCGAACATCGCTCCGCTGATCGAAGGGCCAACCGAGGACGGCAGACGCGTGGATAAAGAATAAATGCTCGTGGCAAATCCGCGGCGTTGATCCCGGGTCAGGCTCGCGCTCAGCGCCACCCGGTTCCCGATCGTTCCCCGGTTGACGGCTCCACGGATGATGAACATAACGGATGCGAGAGTGAAAGTGGGCATAAACGGCATAGCGAGCATCATGGCGGAACCAATCAATCGCATCCAGGTGACGGACTTCACCATGCCCATCTTTCGGGCCATGATGCCGTTGAAGACCGAGGAGATTCCGGTCAGGACAAACCCGATTGCCAAAGTCGCCCCAATCGTCGCCGGGTCGACTCCGTAACGAAGGTAGAACCAATAGGCGATCAAAGGGCTGGCCAAGCCGCCGCCAAACCCGTTCAAACTATTGACCAGCGCTAATTTTAACAGTGACCAATTTTCTTGTCGGGTTACGGATCGCTCCGACGCCGACTCGGCCACTCGCTTCGACTCTCGTTGTTCCCGATTTTCGGCGCTGTCGGCGCTGTCGCTATCCTGCTTTGCAACAGCTTGCGGGATGATTTGCTTTTCATCTTTCGTATAGGCAATAAAAATGACGCATAGAAGCGAGACGACAGCGACCAACAGAAAGATCGGCCGATAATTGACTACCGGGTCGGCTGATCCGATCCACGCAGGAATGCCTCCCAGCAACGATCCGATGGCCATTCCGATAAAACTGACCGCATTGTTCAAGCTGAATACCGGGCCGCGGTTCGCTTGCCCGATATGGAACGCCAGCCACGACTGCTCCGCGGGACCGAATGGTCCGGCTTCCCCGTTCTGGCCTCGCCCGAATCCGGCGATCACAATAGCCGCCACCAGGAATAGAGCCATGGTGGTGAAGCATGCGCAGATGGCGCAGAAAAAAGTCAACGCTTCGTAGATGAGCAAGAACGGTTTGCGGCCCAGCCGATCGCTTAGGATGCCGACCAGCAAGATGAGTGCGGAACCCAACAGCCCCGCACCGGTCGTGACGCCCCCGATGGCTGCGCCGCTCCAGTGCAAGTCACTCAGGTACAAGGTCAGATCGACCACCATCGCCCCTTGCCCCACGCTTCTTAATCCGCGGATAATCAGCAATCGTTTTGTGGTAGGATGAAGCATTTCATCAATGCCCAGCCAACGAAGTATCGACAACGATCTGTTATGATTCCTGAGGCTTTTTTCCACTAAAAAGATTCCCTCCATTGATTGAGCGGTTTACCGGAATCCCGGATTATTTAGCCTGTTCCACCCACACGTTCTGCTTGCTGCGGCGCTCCTTAAGAATAAAGGTCAACGGTACGGCCACAACACAGATGACCGTGGCGGCCACGAACACATCCTGCACCCCCAACGTCAT
>JAJFMO010000428.1 GCA_020697475.1 Paenibacillaceae bacterium
TTCCGGCGCCTTGATACAGTCCGTCGGCTACCGCGCCTTCGTATAGCGGCTTTCCTTCGGCGGTGAGCAGCTTGACGGGCCCTGTGTACGCGACGGCCGTGCCGTCCGCCGTGGCGGTCAACTCCGGGGTGCGGGCCGGAAGCAGCTTCTGCACGAACTTCGGAGGTTTGATGAAGATGAAGAAATAGAGCGCCAACAGGACGATAATGACGATCACGATCAGCTTCTTCGATATGTAGTAATTGCCAACCGGCACGTAGCTCGCTTTGGTAATTTCTTTGCTTCCAAGGACTTCCTTAAATTTTTTCTTGATCCATTTCCCCAGCAGCTTGGGCAAGCTTTTAGCCCGCTTGAGCGGCCTCAATATTTTTTTTTGAATCGGGGCAATGAACGGTTTGACGAGTTTCTCGATCACGAGGTTCCTCTCCTTCGCGGGGACGCCTTGGCGTTAGTCGTCGGCACAGCTTACGGCGCTTGTATCGTTACTTGGCCGGGAAAGGCAATGGAGATGACGCCTCCCCAGTTGCACATGCATTTGGAAGAATTATTCAGGGCAGGCATATTCGCCACCAACACGGTGGGAGACCCGGGAACCCAGGGAGCGGCCGTCACGGGAATGCAAGGCATCGGCGTCAGCACGCCGAGCGCGGCCGCCGTCGCTGCGGCTACCATCGGATTAGCCGGCGAATTGCACATCCCGAAGGGCATTATATTGACCATCGGTTTATTGTCCATAATGTTGGCGATCGGCATCGTTGTGAGCACCCGATTCGCCGGCAAAACCATTAACGTGCCAGGCGCGGCGCCAAAGCTGCACTGCAAGGCGGCACCGCCGCAAACAAGCTGACCCATCTGAAGAAGCTCCTCTCATCTACGACTTGCATCTCATTGATTATACTATGGAATCGTTTCTTTGGGTCAACCCTTGAGGAATTATTCTTCATATTTCGACGTCTTAGGTGAGATTTTGTAGTAATATGAAGGTATCAGTGTCGAACGGAGTGAAACGGATTCGTGAAAACCAAGTTTATCCTTATGCTTCTCCTGACGGCATCGCTTGTTGTCGGATTGTTCGCCTATCGGGATCTCTGGACGTTGAAGCCTTATGCCGTCAATGCGGCGTATACGAACATCTCCCGGGTGGCTGCCGACGGACAAGGGTTCGTCTATACGATCACGGATTCCAAGAGAACGTTGATCAAGGTCGACCCGAACGGGGAGCTTGTGTACAAAGTATCGAGCAACCGGGATGCGGAACGGAATACGATTCAGATGTTCAACAGCGTTGCGGCGGACGAGCAAGGCAACGCCTACGCGCTCTTGACGATCCTCGACTCGTATGGATTCAAGGTGTCCGGCGAACGGATTGTGAAGCTGTCGGCGGACGGCAGCCGGCAGAGCGTGTTGTACGAAGCGTCTTACAGCGATGCGGAAAATCTGCTGCGCGTCGGCAAAATCCAATCGCTGAAGGTGATCGACGGCTACCTGTATTTCTTCCGTAAAGAAGCGGACTCCGCCGTCTTACTGCGATCGTCCGCCGAGCCGGGCGCTGCTAAAGGCGGCGTGGAGGTGATGAGGACGATCGAGATGCCGCCGGACCGGTACGTGTTCGAGATGACGGGCAGCGATCCCGAGCATTTCTACTTCACCACGAAGCGGGGGCGATTGTTCCAGGCGGGCGTGATCGGCGCGCCGACACAGCTGTATCCGGCTGCCAACACCGCTCAATTGAATTTTCCAGTGCAGATTTATACCAATGACGGCACTCATGTGTATTTTATCGACTATCACAACGAGGCGGTGCAGCGGCTGAATTCTGCAGTTCCGGGCGACCCGGCGGAGCTCCTGATCAAGATGGATACGTTGCGAACCAATTACCCGGGGACGGAGTGGTCTGATTTTACGGACGTGTTCGTGAGGGACGGAACGATCATCGCGGCGATGGAGGACGCGATTATTCAGGCCGATCCGTCCGGAACGATCCGTACGGTCACGGATTCTTACCACTATCCATGGTCTGCGATTTTGCTGCGGTTTTGTTACTGGGGAGTGATTATCGCTATCCCGCTCATGGTTTTTCTGACGATGCGCTATGCGTACATTCATCTGATGAAGCGAAGCGTGTCGCTTCTGGTCAAGCAGTTGGGCGTGCTCATCCCGATTATTCTGGTGGCGATGATCGGGTTATCTTATACGATCTACGTCTCTTTCTCGAACAAAATGGTAGAGGAGATGCGCGGCGAGTTGGAGCTGCTTGCCGGCAACGGCAAATATCTCGTAGCCGGGGCCGACCTGGAACGAATTAACTCCCCGCTGGATTTCATGAGCGACAGTTACCGGTCGATCAAACGGCGGATGAACGATCTGTTCAGCCAGGCGGGCGAGAATCGCAACGGGCTGTACAGCACGGTGTACCGCTATGTCGACGGAGCGCTGTATACGATTGCGGACGACGATGACAGTGTGACGATTTACAAGCCGTTCCCGACCAGCGAAGATAATCTGCAGGTGCTGCAGCATGGCAGCATCGTGTCCGGAGAATGGACGGACGCCACCGGAGAATGGATGTATGCGCTCGGCCCGCTCTACGGCACGAACGGCGACATTATCGGCATCTACGAGACAGGCAAAGACATGAACGGCTTTCGTCAGAACATGCGGAACATTTTGTCCCAGGTGCTAAAGCTCATTGGGTTGGTGTCGCTGGTTATCTTGATTGTGGTCACGGCGATGACGGTGTACCTGCTGTCTTCCATCCGCAGGCTGCGGCGCTCGGTCAATCTGGTAGCCCGCGGGGAATGGGATACGGAGGTGCGCATCCGAACGCGGGACGAGGTCGCCGAGCTCGGGGAGCGGTTCAATATGATGGCCGGCTCGATTCGCAAATATATTCAGGAAGTGACGACGCTCAACGATTCCTATATCCGGTTCGTGCCCCAATCGTTCCTGAACGTGCTCGGCAAGACGAGCATGACCCAGGTCAGGCTCGGCGATCAGGTGAACCGCAAGATGACCGTGCTGGTTTGCAATATGCGGGAATTTTCCGGGTTCTCTTCGGCGCTCTCGCCGGAGGACAATTTCCGGTTCATCAATTCTTTCCTGAAGCAATTCGGGCCGATTGTCCGTCAATTCGGAGGGTTTACCAGCCGCTACCTGGGCCCAGGACTGCTGGCGCTGTTCCCGAACGATCCGGTTGACGCGCTGAAGACGGCGGTTCAGATGCGGGGGAAGCTGGAGGACTACAACAGCCATCGCCAAAATTCCGGGTATGAGCCGATCGACATCGGCATATCGGTTCATATCGGCGAAGTGATGATCGGCATTATCGGGGAAGAGGCCCGCATGGAAGGCAGCGTCGTCTCCGATCAGGTGCATCTCGCATCGGAGCTGGAGAAAGCCTCCCACCAGTTGGGCAGCTCCATCTTGTTGACGGAGGAGGCGCTCGCCGCCTGCAAGCCGGGCCAACGATGGCATTACCGCAGGCTTGGCGCGGTGCAGATTCATGGCATGAACCGCAAGCTTGAGCTGTTCGATGTGTATGAGGGCGACCCGGAGCCGATTCGCAAGCTCAAGCGCGAGACTCAGCAGAAGTTCGAGCAAGGAGTGGAGCTGTACCGCAACGGGAGGTTCCACGATGCCAGGGAAGCTTTCGTATCGGTGGTCAGGCTCAACCGCAACGATCTGGCCGCGAAGTTGTATTTCTTTGCCAGCGATCAATATTATCAGCAAGGCGTCGCAGCCGATTGGAACGGCGCGATTCAAATACAATAGCGAGAAGCGCTAGGAGGATGACGGGATGGCACAGGCGGAACAAGATACAACATGGGAATTTACGATTAAACAAGTGCGGACGGGGACGGAAGCGGGTCGGGTATCCGACTTCTTGCTGGGCGAGTACTGCTTCGACGATCAGCGGTTTACCCCGGGGGAAACGGATCATCTGAGGTGGCTGCCGATCCGCAGCCTGCAGGAGGAGAGCGTAATCTGCTGTTATGCGGAGGAAGAAGGCGAGGTGATTGCGGCGATCATATTTCGCGAGAACGAGCACAGGAGCGGCGGATACTTGCTGGACTATTTCGGTGTCCATCGGAAGCACA
>JAJFMO010000011.1 GCA_020697475.1 Paenibacillaceae bacterium
CAGTACGGTGCAAATTGCCGGACTGTTTGGGGTGATCGCCTGGATGGCCATTCAGCTGAAATCCGGGCATGTGACGGCTGGAACGTTTGTCGTTGTTTTTCAGGCGTTGCGACATGTGTATGGGATCTCGAGCAGGATCGCCTTTCCGATCGGGAAAATATATATCCAAAGCGCGAAACTTCTGGATGTAACTGAGTTTTTGCAAGAAGCGGAAGAACGGGGGGCGGGCAGCGAACGGGGAGCGGCGCATGAACCCGGGTTGATGGGTCCAATCGTATTTGAAGGTGTGACTTACCGCTATCCAGGGCAGGTTCGTCCGGTTCTTCAGGGCATCGACCTCGTCCTGAAACCGGGTGAGACGGTGGCGCTCGTTGGCGACAACGGTGCCGGAAAATCAACTTTGATCAAGCTGTTGTTTGGCCTATACCGTCCGACTTCGGGGAGAATCACTTGGGATGGCGTCAATTTGACGGGTATCGGGACGGGGACGGATGGGTTGTGCAATTCGCGCAAATCGATGTCGGCTGTGTTCCAGGATTTCGTTCGGTATGAAACATCGGTGCGGGATAATGTGACTTTCGGCGCCCCGGAAGCGGCGGTTGCAGACGGACGAGTGCGCGAGGCTCTTCGGATTGGCGGTGCGGAAGCTCTGGCGCAACTGCCCGGTGGGTTGGATGCACGGGTGGGGTTGCTTCAAGAAGATGGGCGTGAGTTAAGCGGCGGCCAGTGGCAGCGTCTAGCCATCAGCCGGGCGGCGCTTCGCGATAGTCGGTTGCTCGTCCTGGACGAACCGACCTCTGCACTCGATCCGCAGCATGAGAAGGATCTTTACGAGTCGTTTCGCGAACTGGGACGTGGGCGGACTGTGTTGTTCGTCTCTCACCGTCTTGGATGGGCAAGGTTCGCAGATCGAATCGTCGTCTTACGAGCGGGGAGAATAGTTGAAGAGGGAACACATGATGAGCTGTTGGCTGCTGGGGGGGATTATGCGGCGATGTTCAAGGCTCAGGCGGCGTGGTATCGGTAGGCACGCCCCGTACCGAAAAAAACGCCCGTCCCAAAGGGACGAGCGTATGGCCTCTCATTTAGAACGTCGGAAGATTGTCCAGGTTGTTCGACGGGTCGCCATCTGCGTCGCTGCGCAGATGCTCTTCGCCATCCCGGCCTTTGAACACGTTCGTGTGCTCAAGGACGCCTTGCTTGGACATGGTTTGCGCTGTCTTGTAATCGACTACTTGGCCGGACGAAAGCTTGAACTCAACAATGTCGCCATCGCCGTTTTTGCGGACAGCTACCACCTGCACCCCGCCACCTTGGCCGGACTGAGTGGCTTGATCGTATTGACCGTTCTGGGAAGCTTGCAGATTTTGCACCGCTCCGTCTTGTCCGGCCGGGGTTCCCGGCCAATCCCCTCCGGTAGAGGCCTGCCAATTTTGCCCGGTCTGGTTTGCTTGCTGGGTTTGCCCTTGACCATCCTGCCCTTGTTGCTGTTCCATACGTATCGCCTCCATGATTTGGTATCGGGATAGTATGCGACGAAACATCGAGCACTATGCACAATCAGCAGAACCTTCCGGCGGCGGCACCCAAGTCAGACTCCAGCACGACCATCTGATGGCACTCGAGCCGCGGAACCGTGTAGGAGACGACGCCGTCTTTTTGCACAAAATCCAGATCCACCATCTGCGGAGCCAAATACACCCGGCGAACTTCCCGCGACAGCCTCACACTTACTTCCACATCGTATACCGGCAATATATCCTCGATCACCTCAGTGCGTTCGCCGCGCCGAACCGGGGAAGCGTACAGCAGATGATTGATCCAGCGGCCGGCCATCGTCTGCTCTTGCAGCGTCACAACCCCTTGAGTCGGAAGGCTCGTCGCGAGCGTCTTCTTCTCCCCGAGCAGCCGATCGAGCGCATAATGCACGGTTTGCTTGAGAATCAAGCTGCCCTTGGTCGCGTAATCCTCAAACACGTTCCAAGCTATGTAAATTCCGTGCTTGCCCTCGACCATCCCCGGCCCAGGCGTCCGCTCACTTGTCGGGGTATGCTGATGAGAACAGAACGTAAACACATCCCGATTGAAGAAAGGATCCTCCCTCACCCCCAGCTCCGTCCCACCGTCCAGAGCCACCTTTTGCCCCTGAGAGTAAAACACGAAGGCGGCGTTCCCGAGGGAGGGTGTTGCGAATCCCGGGCGGAAGTAATCCGGTCGATACGGATTCGGCCCCTCCCAGCGCACGCCCAAATCGACGGCGAATTTGTCCCCTTGGCGGTTCAAGCCGGACTGGCCGCTGGCGAATATTTTTCCACCTTGCTCAAAAAATCGCCCCAGCCTCTCCCGCAACTCCCCATCGACGACAATGTAATCCGGCAAAATGATCACTTTATATTTTCCGAAATCCGCCTCTAGATCGATCACATCGAATAAATAGTGGCCTTCGACGAGCATCCGGACCGCGCCCGCATCCGGCAGCATCGTCCTCCCCGCCTTCGCCTGCTCGCTGTGCGACTCCGCAGCTTCCAGCGACAGCAGTGCGATGTCGGCGACGTTGGCCACATCGGTCAACCACGGTTCCTTGCTCTCCACCTCGCGATAAGCCGCGCCGATCAACTCGTACGTTGCCTCATCCATTAGCCCGAACGGGTGAAGCTGATCACCGATCGAGCAGCGAGCGCCGTTCGCCACGCTAAGCGCCGCTTCGTAACGGAGCGCGTTCGGGTGCTTGTACCCGCCAAACTCGCCCCAAGTTGTATGAAACTTGCCGGTCATGCCGAGGAAATCCATGTCCAACGTCTGCGCATAGCGCGCCGACAGCGGAAAATGATCGTACCCCCAGCCCCCGGTCGGCAAAGATTCCAGTTCGAGATGGGTGTTCATCTCCGCCAAATCTCTGCGCCCGCGACGAATGTGGCCGCCATTGTGAAATATCCGCATCCCCGGCTTGATCGCCTCGACCGCCTGCTTCACCCTCGCTGTGTAATTGGCGTACGTCCTCTCCCACAGATCCGCCATCGCCGCTTCGTCCCGCGGATCTTTTCCCTCATGGCGAATCGCGGTTACACAGTTTTGGCAGTAGCATTTGCGCACCCCGACAATGTCCAGAAAAATCCCGTCCGCGTCGTAATTGCGAGCCACCTCTTTGATCTGCGAAATCATCACATCGAGGTACGGCGAGTTCAGGCAGAACAGATGGTAACCGGGATTCATGAAGCTTCGCGATGTCTTGTCCTCTTTGTCGCGGAACAGCCACTCCGGGTGAAGTCTGGCAATCTTCTCGTCGAACCCGACAGACAGGTAAACAGGGGTTTTCACGTTGATCTCATGGGCGGCTTCGATCATTGCGCCAAGCAAGTCGAAGTCCAGCCCGGGATGTATCTCGTTCACCTCACTAGGGTGATATGCCCAGCCATGATGGCATTTGGAGAACACCGTGATCGAGTCTACGTGGCCTTTGAGTAACATCGCCTGAAATTGCTGCTTGGAAAATTGCTTCCCGATTCCGGGAATCGCCTCGGAAGTATGAAAGTCCAGATGAACCTGACGAAATCTCATTGTTCCACCTCTTATTCGTGCGAATTTGAATTGCTGCTCCTCCCATCTTAGCGGACGACTATTCGGGTGGGATAGACTCAGATTCGACTTGAAGTAGCACATTTTCGACTATTACTTTATAATTTGTTGTGAAAAATGTTCCGTTAGGAGCGTGACCCCCATGAGGTGCCTGGAACTCCCTATCCCCCCGTTGCCGCAGCTGATCACCGTCGGACATGCCTGGCACAAGCCGGATTTTTGCCATTTTCGCAGGAATTTTCCGGTATATGATGTGTTGTTTGTGAAAAAAGGCGCCTTCAATATGACGGAAGAGGATACAGAGTACGAGCTAAGGGACGATTGTGTACTCGTGCTGGAACCGGGACGGACGCATTGGGGGCATCGCCGTCATGGGGTGGCGACCGAGGTGTATTGGGTGCATTTTGCTCATGAGGCGCCATCGCGGGTGCTGATGCATGAGGAGATCGGCTGGTCGCTGGTGCAGACGCGGGGCACGGACAAAGACGAGCTGCCATCGACACAGCGGATGTATTTGCCCAAGTTCGGCAAGTTGGACATGGCGGGCGTGTATCCGTTTCTCGATCAGATGCACGAGTTGCATTCCCGCATGTTGTTGGAAAACAGCCTGCAGATGCAGGTGCTGCTGGGGCAGTTGTTGCCGCAGTTGCAGAAGGCAGCATATTTCCGACCGACGTCGAGTTCCGCTAAACTTAGCGGTCAAATCGTCGATTATTTGCACGTACGCTTGCCGCAGCCGTTCGATGCCGGGCACATGGCCGGGCAGTTTCATTTTCATTTTGACTATTTGGCGCGTTGCCTGAAGAAGCATACGGGCTTAAGCCCGCTGCAATATTATCGGCGCATCCAGGTGGAGAAGGCGAAGTCGCTGCTTGAGCATACGAGCGATACGATTCAGGAGGTGGGCGAGCAGGTGGGGGTGGCGAATTACAACTACTTCATTCGGTTGTTTCGCGGCGCGACAGGGGTTTCGCCAGGGGTGTACCGCAACGCACGGCGCGGTGATTTGGGGGAGTGAGGCCGGATAACGGCATTTTTGCCGTTAAACATGCGGCTTCTGCTCGGAGTGGGTGACTTAGCGGCGTTTCCGCCGTTAAGTCGACGTGCTGCTCCGCTTCCGGGCCGGATTACGGCAGATTTGCCGTTAACCACGCGGCTTCTGCTCGAGATGGACGACTTAGCGGCGTTTCCGCCGTTAAGTCGACGAACTGCTCCGCTTCCGGGCCGGATTACGGCAGATTTGCCGTTAAACACGCGGCTCCTGCTCGTGGTGAGCGACTTAGCGGCGTTTCCGCCGTTAAGTCGACGAGCCTGGAGCTTCCGGGCCGGATTACGGCAGATTTGCCGTTAAACACGCGGCTCCTGCTCGAGGAGGGCGACTTAGCGGCGTTTCCGCCGTTAAGTCGACGAACCGCTCCGCTTACGGGCTGGATTACGGCAGATTTGCCGTTAAACACGCGGCTCCTGCTCGAGGAGGGCGACTTAGCGGCGTTTCCGCCGTTAAGTCGGGGAATCAGACCGACGAACCGTACATCTAAGGCCATTTTCGGCCTTAGATCCCCTTGACGAGAGGGAATCCCTCGATCAAAGGCCATTTTCGGCCTTAGATCGCCTTCCGCGAGGGAGTCCCACGTTCTAAGGCCGTTTTCGGCCTCTGCCCGGGCGCCGCGAATTACTTTCGCCCCTTGTCGGTGAACGCCTTGACGCCTTTGCCCGCCGGGCCGGCCAAGGCCATCTGTCCTTTGCCCGTGACAGGTTCGCGGACACCGTCAACGCGCGGGTCGACGTAGCGGACATACCACTCCTCCAGCTTCGCCTTCATCGCCTCTTTCACCTCGCGGTACTCCGGCGTATCGACCAAATTGGTACGCTCGCCGGGGTCGCCAACTAAATCGTACAGCTCATGCGGTCCATAGGGATAGCGATGCACATACTTCCACGTTTTGCTGCGGATCATCCGCACCGGCCCGTACTCGTCAAACACAACAACACTGTCCCGCCCGTCGCCCGACTCGCCGCCTTTCGACGCTACTTCCGCGGCTGACTCCGCGCCTTCCAACAACGCGGCAAAACTCCGGCCCGGCAAGCCTTCCGCCACCGGGTTGTCCAACCCGACGTACTCCAACAGCGTCGGCATGAAGTCGTACTGGCTCAGCAGCTCCTCGCAAACGACGCCCTGCGAAACCCGTCCCGGCTGGCTAAAAATCGCCGGAACTTTCACCGACGTGTCGTACATATTTTGCGGGAACGTGCCGTTGCCTTTACCCCAAATCCCATGATGGCCGCAGTTCTCGCCGTTGTCGCCCATAAAGCAAATCAGCGTATTCTCCGCCAATTCCAACTCTTCCACAAGGTCCAGAATGCGCCCCACCTGTCCGTCCATCGCCGTAATCGCCGAGAAATAACCTTTCAAATTTTCCTTGCGGTTCTCCGGTCCCGGGCTCGTCTTGAATGCCCAAGGATGCGGCGGCTCTTCCGGGCACGACTCAAACGGGCAGTCGTCGTAAGAATCCACGATTTCCTGCGGATGCTGATTGATCCACGGACTATGCGGAGCCGTATAATGCACGCTCAAATAAAACGGCTTCTCCCCGTCCGCCTGCCGCCGCAAATAGTTCAGCGCATCGTCGGTAATCACCTCGGTCAAATAGCCCGGCTCCTCCACCAACACTCCGTCGCGAATCATCGGCGCATCATGGTAATTGCTGCCGCCTTTGGTGTGCACGTACCAATGGGTGAAGCTCTTCTGCGGCTTAAAGCTGTCGCCCATATGCCACTTGCCGCTGATCCCGCACACGTAGCCGCCCGCTGCCAGCACATCGGTATATGCGAGCTGTCCCTGCAAAAACTCCACCGCATCCTCCCCGGTGTTCCCGCCGGACAGCCAATCGAGCACCCCGTGCTGCGACGGAATTCTGCCGGTCATAATCGATGCACGCGCCGGCGAACATACGGGAGACGCACAGAAAAAATTTTCACAACGCACCCCACGCGCCGCCAGCCTGTCCAAATTCGGAGTGCGGATTTCTTTGTTGCCGGCGCACCCCATCGCCCATGCCCCTTGATCATCCGTCAAAATAAACACCACGTTCGGCTTTTTCGGATCCCGACTCGCCATTATTCTCCATCTCCCTTGTCTTATATCACTTCATCGACCTTCGTCCAACCAGCCGGGTCCAACAGGACGGGTCCGTCCGGGCAGGTTCATCCAGGCAGAACTCCTTCCAGACTTCCACCGCCATCCTACCGCCATCCTGCCGCCATCCCATCCACACTGCCGAAGTCGCAAACAACTCCCGTTACTTCGCCGCATCTTCCAATCCTAACCGAGCATATTGCTCGGCCGGCGCGTCATTTTCCTGCATCAAACGCACCATCTCTTGCACCATCTTCGCCTCGACCTGAGGGTCTTCTATCGACTGCTGCTGCTCTGGATCGCTTTCCACATCGAACAGCAGCGTCCCGAACGGGAACGGTCTTCCCTTCCGATTACTATCCACCTTCAACGTCTTGAGCCCTTTCGTAAAAGAAAACGGAGGCGCCAGCTCCATCCCTTCCAACTCGTCCAACGCCATAAATCCCCTCATTCTCGTCGGCATCAGTGTGTAATTGTACTGCGGACGGTTGTCGCCCACCGGCGCACGCATATACACATACCGACCGTCCGTGATGTTCACATGCCCGCCGTGAGTCCCGAACAGCGCCATCTCCCGCACAGGGCGATCCTCGGCGATCGTATCCGCAAGCGGCTTGCCCAACATATCCTTCGGAAGCTCCACGCCAAAAAAGTCCAGCAGCGTAGGAGCCAAGTCAATCGTCTGCACCAAAGAGCCACGGCGCTCGCCGCGCTTGCCGCTCCGCGGATCCCAAATGAACAGCGGCGTATGCGCCACCTCTTCGTAATATGGCACACTTTTGCCCCAATAATCGTGCTCACTGAGCAGAAAACCATGATCCGTGTTAACGATCAGCATCGTATCTTTCCACAGGTCAAGCCGATCCATCGCGTCGATCACTTTGCCCAAATAAGCGTCGCAAAGGCTAAGCAGCGCAGCATACTCGTACCGGCAGTGCTCGACCTCCTCCGGCGTCTCCGTCACCTTCCCGTAATTCGGCCGGTCGAAGTGTTTTCCTTCATATTCATGCGGATACAAATCCCGAAATTTCTGCGGCGCGTAAAATGGCTCATGAGGGTCGAACGTCTCCATCTGCAAAAACCAGCTATCCTCACCGGCATTTGTCTCGATGAATTCGAGCCCGCTATTAAACGTTTTGACTTGAGGAAATTCTTCTTCTTCCTTGATGTACTTGCGGTTCACCCAGTCGTTGCGATTCATATCGCCCTTGACGCTGCCAAGCGAATCGGGGATTTCCGGATTTCGCACCTCTCCCTTCCACGGGTCCCCTTGGTTGCCGCGGATCAGGTCGAACGTTTGGTATCGGGTATGATAAGTCGCGCCGCCGTCTTCCCAATAATGCAGGTGGTCGGTGACTAGATGTGTGTATACTCCCGACCGGCGCAAAATCTCCGGCATCGAATCGTCGAACGGCTCGAGCGGCCCCCAGCTGCGATGCAAAAAATTGTACCTTCCCGTATGAATCTCCCGCCTTGCAGGCATGCAAGGCATACTGCCTATGTAGCTGCGATCGAAGGTGACCGTCCTCTCGGCCAGCCGCCCAAAATTCGGCGTATGCGTCCAGGTGCAGCCATAGGGCGACAGCATGTGCCGATTCAACGTATCGAACAAGATCATAATTGCTTTCATGAAAATGGAACCCTCCTCACTAAGATCGACCAGTCAACCTCTCTATTATATCAAAATGCCGATGGCTTTTCGCGCAAAAATCTTGACCATATGATAGGCGCATGGTTACGATGAGAAGGGAAGTACCGCTCATACGATCAACCAACTTAAGGAGGCTGCATTCATTGACCCAATCATCCAAACCGAACATCATCGTCATCATGTCCGACGAACACGATCCCGCTGTGACCGGCTGCTATGGCGACCCGATCGTGCGCACCCCGCGCCTGGACGCGCTCGCTGCCGAAGGGATTCGCTTCAACGCCTGCTACACGAACTCCCCCTTGTGTGTGCCGTGCCGGCAAAGCTTCACTGCAGGCCAGTACGTCAGCCGCATCGGCGCCTGGAACAACAATTGCTGCCTTCGCGACGACGCCCATCCCACATTGCCAAACGTGCTGAACGCGAACGGGTACGAGTCGTTTTTGTGCGGCAAGATGCACTATGAATCAACGAGACGCTACGGCTTCACCGAATTGTACCTCAGCAACAAAGGGAAGATGAACGGCCATGGCGAGCGCAGAGCGTATGACGACGAAACGGTCAAGTTGAAAAATTGGCAGGCGCGCATCGGCGAATTCCATCCCGGCGACGATTCCGGCATCTTGAATCACGACCGCAAAGTGACCGAAAATGCCGTCAAGTTTCTTCAGGAACGCTCGCCGCAGGACGCTCCGTTTTTCCTGCTAGCCGGCTACTTGGCGCCGCATTTCCCGCTGATCGTGCCGCAGGAGATCTATGACTACTACGTTGACAAGGTGCCGATGCCGAACGTCCCGGAAGGATTGATCGACAATTTGCCGACGAACTACAAGCATTTGCGCCGCGGATTCGGGATGGTCGACCAACCGGCGGACGTCGTCAAGCGCGGACGCGAGCTGTACTGGGCGCTGACCGATTGGCTCGACCGCCAGATCGGTCAGGTGCTGGATACGTTGAACGACTCCTCGTTCGCCGACAATACGATCATCATCTATGTGTCCGACCATGGCGAAAACAAGGGCGACCACGGGCTGTGGTGGAAAAACAACATGTACGAGCATGGGGCGCGCATTCCTTGTATTTTCCATTTTCCGAAAAAGTGGAAAGGCGGCCAGGTGCGTGAAGGAGCGTGTTCACTGGTCGATGTTGTGCAGACGATTGCTGATCTGGCCGGGGCGGAAGCGCCTGACAAGTGGGACGGCGATTCGCTGCTGCCGGTATTGGACAACGCCGATGCGCCGTGGAAAAATTTCGCGGTCAGTGAATATTACGCCCACAACATCGCCTCCGGCTTTACCATGTATCGCGAAGGCAGCTTCAAGTATGTGTACCACAACCGTTTCGATGCGGATCATCCGGGAGAACGCGAGTTGTACGATTTGGCAACGGATCCGGGCGAGTTGAACAATTTGGCGGGGTTGCCGCTTTGGGAAGACAAGGTCACAGAGATGCACGCGAAGTTGGTGGCCGAGCTTGGCGAGGAGCCGGACGCGATCGAGGAGCGTTGCCGCCGAGATATCGCCGCGGGTTATGCCGCAGAGTAAGAGCATTTGGCCCCCCGGGGATGGCACACATGGCGTTACAGGGATAACGATGGATTGCCCGCGCCTTTGATTGTTGCCGTCTTCTCGACATCCTCTGAGAGTACGACAAAGGCAGACCTTAAGGTACCTTAAGGTCTGCCTTTTCTTTACGCTGTCCTACGCTTTTATTACGTCGGAATCGCCTGCTTATCTGCCGACAGCCACCTGGATCAATTGCTCGATATCTCCCACCAATTGCTTACCAAGCTTGGAGAGTTCAGCCTCGTCTGTCGCTTCTGCTACGATGCCGTTCGCCTGGTCGCGCAGTTCCTTCGCCTTAGCCAGGTGCGCGGTCGCTTCCTGCATGGCGGCGGCGTAGCGCTGCTTGATCGCCTGCACCGGTTCGGCGTACTTCTCATCCGTGCCTTCGATCATCGTCCGTTCGTACATGTCGAGAATTTCGTCGCTTCCTTTACTCGGGAAGTGCTCATGCGGAGCCGTACTGTCGAAGATCGAGACGCCGAGCTCTGGAAAGATGAGCATATCCAGCGAGTTCGGATCGAATCCGCAATGGAACACGTCAACGTCGAACCCACGGTCTTCGGCGGCGACGGCTAGCTTCTTCAGCATCGTCGACTTGCCCGATCCCGGACGGCCCTTGATGAATATTCTGCGCTTGCAGTCGTCCGTCAGATTCATGATGTAATCGACAGGACCAGCCGGCGTCGCCGCCCCGAGAAACAGATGACGCACCCTCGGTTTCTTCAACAGATTGCGATCGCCAAGGAAATCGGCGGCCAATTCTTGCGTCACCTTGTTGGCTTCGGCGAAGATCATGCTTCCGATGTAATATTTTTCCCATTCGTCATGGATTTTGAGCGCTTTCGCGAACGTTTCGTAAGCCTTCATCGACGCCGCCTTAGCCTCTTGCTCCAGGCTCACGATTCGTTCCCGCTCCGCTTCAATCCGCTCTAAATCGCAAGCATGATCGAGGCCGACGACCTCCACCACCGTTCCTTGAATACCGGTCAAGGACAGTCGGCAAGACGTACCGTCCACCACGCCCACGCGCAGCTGAGTCACGATCAAGCCCTCCAGAGCGTCATCGTCCCAAGGACTGTGGAACCATTGCACATCGTAACCGCGATCTTGCACTGCCTGCGACACCTGCTTGAAGATCGTCGATTTATCCGTCCCCTGCTCGCCGGTCAGTACGAACAACCGCTCCAGCCCTTGAAACGCCGATTCGAACAAGCTGTAAGGGCCGACAGCCGTATTCCCATGGGCATAATAATGCTTGATACCACCTGTCACTTGCGTTCACGCTCCTTCGCACTCGCGAGTTATACCAACATCGTATGCGAAGGAGAAAAATGTGTGAATGCCTATGGAGAGCGTTCGGTCGATCAACAACTTGGAGCACAGGCGGAAATGCTGTCCCCAAGCCTGAGCGCCCTCCTCCGCCAAGCAAAAATATGTGAGATTTCATATACAATCGGCACGTTGAGCAATTTTTGCACCATCTCCTAGAGGTTCGCCGCCTGCCTCTGATCCTTCCTCCTTCGCCCGATGAGCAAATGCCTGCAAAAGTGCAGGAATTCCTCGCAAATCTTCTTTAATACAGGCAAAAAGATGCAATTCTGCAGGAATTTTCTCCAGCGCCGCCCCGAACAGGAGGTGACGTGCCTAAAAGCCTGCACTTTTGCAGGCATTCCAACAATACGGTCCCATATTCCTCCAAAAAACTGCACAATTGCAGGAATTCCCTTGGCAACCTGCTAATGGTTCATAGAATTACCCAGAAAAAGGAAATCTTTCATTTGTTTTTATTTTTTGACGATTAGTTTCGAAGAGAAGTTCAAAAAAGCACTTGAATCTAAACGTCATACAGCAACGCTTGGATTCAAGTGCTTTACATTGAAGATCACTACCGGCCCGCCGTCGCTTCCGCCGCATAGTTGCGCGCTTCGCCGCCCGCCGTGCGCGGATCGAGCTTGTAAGGCACAACGTCGCCGGTTTCCAAGTACCAGTCGACCAGCCGCTCGAGCATGTCTTCGCGCACCTCGGCGTTGTTCGGGTCGTCGATCACATTGTGCAGTTCCTCGGGATCGTTGATGAGATCGAACAGTTCATCGCGCTCATACAGCCGCTTGACGAACTTCCACTCCTTCGTGCGCACCGCCACAACTTTGCCGTGCAGCGGTAAAAAGTCGTTCTGCACGCCGACCCGCGGCCAATATTGCGCACCCGGCTCCAAGCCGTTCGGCTCGTGGGTATGCGGCTCGTAGACAAGCGCCCCGCCTTCGGTGAACACTTGCTTGCGGTGCTCGTTCACGAGCCCCATGCTTAGCGGAACGAGCGACTTGCTGAACGTCGTATGCCGTTTCGGCAGCTTGGCCAGTTCCGCCACTGTGCCGTAGAAGTCGAGCATCTCCACGAGCTCGTCGACCGGCTTATCGCGCTTCGGGACCGGAATCCACGACGGAAATTTGATGACGAGCGGTACGTTGGACAAGTCGTCTTCGAAGTCATTCTGCGACTTCTCTACCATACAGTAGTCGCCGGCGTATTCGCCGTGGTCGCTGAACATGAACATCGCCGTGTCGTCCCATGTGCCGCTTTGCTTGGCGGCGGCGACCAGACGACCCAACCCCGCGTCGACTTTGGTGATCATCCCGTAGTACACTGCGAGGATATCTTTCAACACCGACTTGTCCAGCGCCTCGAGTCCCATCCGTTCACGCACGCGGTCAAGAAATTGCGACTTCTCACCAGGCGCCGGTTTTGGGATGATCGATGGCAGCTTATCGCGATCGTACATGGAGAAGTACGGTTCCTCCACGCGATACGGCGGATGGGGCGCAGCAATGTTCATGAAAATGCAAAACGGCTCAGGCGGATTGTTCAGCAAAAACTGAATGGCGCCGTCGACGATTTTGTCGTCCTTGTTCTCAATCGGCTCATCCGCCACTTTGCCACGATAAAAGGAATAGAACAACGGGTTGCTCGCATCCATCGCCGGTCCGCCGTTGGGGTGTGCGCTGCCTCGCTCGGGCTGAAACATTTTCGAATAAAAGTCGGTTTGTTCCGGACTCCGCGCAGGACCAACCCCGTTGGTCCAAATAAAGTATCCTTTATCCTTCAACTCTTTCAGGATCACCGGATCGTCGTCTTCCACGTGCAGCTTGTGCTCCTGAATGCGATGACCCTTGACATGAGGGTAGCGGCCGCTCATGAACGAGCAACGGCTTGGCGTACACACGGTGTTCTGCACGAAGCAGCGGGAGAAGGCAACGCCTTCTTGCGCAAGGGCGTCGAGGTTCGGCGTCTGGATGACCGGGTTGCCCATGCATCCGGCATCTTTGCCGCGCCAAGAATCGGAAATGAACACAATCAGATTCGGCAGTTTCTCACTGTTGCTCTGGCTCATGCTTTCGCTCCCCCTTGCGTCTCCCAAATTTTCTCCAGTTTCGGCAACACCGGCTCGAACGGCACGATATCGATCGTCTCCAAATACCAGCGGGCAAGGCGGGCGACCATATCCCGGCGAACGCTGCGATGAGCCGGGTCGGCAATCACATTATGTAATTCGTCTGGATCGTTGCGCAAATCGTACAGTTCATCTTGCTCGTACAATCGCTTGACGTATTTCCACTCTTTCGTGCGGATCATTACGCTCTTGCCGTGCGCCAGCACATCGTCGTTCTGCATGCTCACCCGCGGCCAATAGACGTTGTCCTGGCGGTTGCGCTGCTCATGCGTATGCGGCTCGGCGGCAAGCGCCCCGCCTTCGCAAAATACTTGCTCACGATGCTCCGTCGTCTCGCCTTTGCTGAGCGGAATCAGCGATTTGCCGAACTGCGTATGCCGCTCCGGCAACTCGGCCAGATCCGCTACAGTGGCGTAAAAATCGACCAGTTCGACGAGCGCATCGACCGGCTTATCCCGCTTCGGCACCGGAACGTGCGCCGGTAACTTGACGATGAGCGGCACTTTGGTCAAGTCGTCATCGAAGGCGTTTTGCGATTTTTCGACCATCTTATAATCGCCGGCGTACTCGCCGTGGTCGCTGAATACGAACACCGCGCTGTCGTCCCAATGGCCCGCCTCCCGCATCGCATCCGTCAAGCGACCGAGTGACGCGTCTACTTTCGAGATCATACCGTAATAGACAGCGAGAATTTCCCGGAAATCGGCGTCCTCCAGCCGGTTCAGTCCCATCCGGTCGCGAATCTCCGTAAGATGGCGCGACTTCGTTCCCTCCGCGGGCTGCGGGAGGATCGGCGGAAGCGCATTGCGGTCGTACATAGAGAAGTAAGGCTCATCCACTTGAAAAGGAACATGGGGATCGTGAAGCGTCAAGCAAATGCAGAAAGGCTCCGGAGGATTGCTGCGCAAAAACTCGATCGCGCCGTTCACGAGCGCGTCGTCGTTGTTCACAATCGTGTGATCGGCTACTTTGCCGCGATAATGGGAATAGAACAGCCGGTCGTCCACGTCCATTGCCGGCGGCTTGGCCGGGTCGACCGTCCCGCGTTCGGGTTTGTACCGCAAAGAGCAAACGTTATTCTGCTCCTCTGGACGCACGACGTCGTTCTTGCCGCCCCACCAGACGAAATAACCTTGATCTTTCAATTGTTTCAGCAAAAAAGGCTCATCCGGAGACAACATGTGATTCATTGTCCGATGGCCTCTGACATGGGGATACCATCCCGTCATGAACGAGCAGCGGCTCGGCACGCAGACGGTATTTTGTACGAAACAGTTCGAGAAAGCGATGCCCTCGCTTGCCAATTGATCGGTATGTGGAGTACGGATGACCGTGTTCCCGAGACACCCGACGTCCTTGCCCCGCCACTGATCCGGGTTAAAAATGACAATGTTCGGCAGTTTCCTTGTGGACACGTGACTTGCACCTCACTTGAATGGGATGTCAATAGACACGAAACTACCGAACATTGTAGCATATTAGGATGCGCGGGGGAACGGGATATTTCGTTCTTTGGCGTGGGCAAGGTGAGAGCATTAATTAACCGCACTTATGCCGTTAGCTGCCTCACACCCATGGGGGTGGCGCAACTTAGCGGTGTATACACCGTTAGCTGCCTCGCTCCCAGGGGGATGGCGCAACTTAGCGGCATATATGCCGTTAGCTG
>JAJFMO010000012.1 GCA_020697475.1 Paenibacillaceae bacterium
ATCGCGGCCGAATCGTCGGTCGAATTGTCGCCCTTGGCGTTGTACGGCGCCTGGGTCACATCGATGAACCCTTTCTGCCAATTCGGCTGCGATGCCAGGTTGCTCTTCAGCGCGTCTGGAAAATCATTCGACGACACATTGGTATAATATCTCATGTAAGCCGACGCGGTCGCCGTCATGAACGGAGCCAATTGCAGCGCCAGCAGCGCGGCCATCATCGAGAAAACCGCTGAGATTTTCCATCGTTTTTTTGTGTTTTTCATAAAATCCATAGGGATTACTTGCTCGCCGCCTCGACTGCTTTATTCGCCTGCTCTTCGATCTGCCGCAACACCGTGACCCGGTCATCGCTCGTGGCCAGCCACTTGATGAACGTCTGGTTGACTATCGGCTGCACGAGAGTTTCGTACTTGTTGAACGAACGCGGGGCGCGCACCTTGGAGCTGAACACCGCGTTGATGTTCTTCTCCTTCAATAGCGGGAACGCTTCCCCGAACACGTCCTTCGTCTGCTTCAGGTTGACGACCGGAAGCGTGGCTGCCCGTCTGGCCAAATCCAGCTGCTGGTCCGCATCCGTCGTCACATACTTCGCCACTTGAAACGCATCGTCCTGATGCTTGCTCGTCGAGGACACGATCAGCACATTCGCGTCGGCTTCCGCGCCGATTCCCTTGGATTCCGGGTAGCTCGGGTACGACACCATATCCCAGTTCAGCCCGTTATTCAGCGCAGGATTCGCCAGCTTCGTAATCCGGCTGCTAAATCCCGGCAAGATGGCCACATTCTTGTCCTTGATAAAATTGTCGTCCGGATTGCCCAGGTTGGCGTTCCCCGGCGAATTGCCCTCGATGCTGTAAATCTTCTTGCCGAGATCGAACGCTTTCGCCCAGCCGTCCGTCGTCACCTTCACCTTGTTCGTCTTCGGTTCGAAATATTCCAGGCCCAGGCTGCTGGCAATCAGGTTGGCGTTGCCCGGCCACATCCCTTTGTATTGAACCCCGTTATCTTCCCGACTCAGCTTGATCGCGAGCGCCGTGAAATCGTCCCACGTCATATTGTCTTTCGGATACGAGACGCCAAAGTGGTCGAAAATATCTTTGTTGTAGAAGGTTAAATAATAGTTCGTCCAGAGCGGTAAAGAATACAGCTCTCCCTTGGCTCCCGGCAGCTTGGCGATATTCAACGCCTGCGGATCGTACGTATTCAAGTCCAGATTGTTCTTCTTGGCCAAATCTCTGAGATCCAGAGCGATTCCCGGATCGACCAGGTCGATCGCCGCCCGACCTCCGGTAATGACCAAATCGGGGAAATCCCCGGCCGTCAACATTTCCTGAATCTTTTTCGTATCCGGCGTTTGAATGTATTTCACATCTGTAATATAAGAAAACTTCTTCTTGACCGGATCGGCAAAATATTTGGCAAAGTCCTCCGGGACGTACGCGCCGCGATAGCCGAACACACTAAGGGTAATCGGCTCGTGAGGTTTGTCCGCCCCTGCTTTTGCGTCGCTACTCCCCCCATTCCCGCCGTTTCCGTTGTCCCCACTGTTCCCACCGTTGCTGCAAGCGCATAACGCCAGCACAGTAGCAAGAAACACCATCCATAATACACTGCGATTTCTTCTCATTGAGAGGCCCCCTCTAAGATAGATTTCAATTCACCCCATTGTATTGGATATACAGACGGGTTCGAATCCGTAATCTTACGATAAAATTATCTAATCTTGCGATATTGGCATAATATCTGTAGCTTGATCCCGCTCAAAAGTTGGTATATATTCGGCTATTGGAGTTTGCCCGCTGAGAAATCCATCGACTTGCTTCCACATCTCATCGTGGCGCTTGTAACGTTCATTTACATTCCAAATGGTGAGCGGGGTATTGCATCTTCGGTTTTTCCAAGCCCTTACCAGTAGCGGACGTACTCTTTCGTGTGGCCGACCATAGCAGGGATATACCCGAAAATCTTATACAACTCATAGACGATGGCGTCGCCGGATATCGCTTTTGAACTTTTGCCTCCTCCTTCCGTTTGGGCGGCAGCCGATTGCTTGAACGATTCCGCGATTTGAGGGGTGATGTCACGACCGTCAAATTCCGCTTTCAGAATCCAGGTGAAGTGATTCACCCCGGTAATGCGAAGATCGAAACGATCCGATAATTCATCGGTAAATGGTTCATTATTTGGGATGATCCCCGCTCTGACCAAGTAATTCTTTTTGCCTTGCGGCATTTTCAGCCCATCGCATAGAGCGATGCTTTTTAATTTGGGGGCATATCGCCTCGATATCCCTGGCGCAGTCCATAATGACCGGCAATTCGCGCATCGTACGGAAGATTCCGCCCGGCCCGATCGTGTCTCCCGAACACATTCGGATGCCGTATTTAAGAGAGATTTCGCAGTCGATATTTCTGAATTTCGCGGAATCCTTGGCGAAGCTTAATACAACAAAGTCCGCATCTTTTTACATTTCTTTCCGGTCTGTCGAACCTTCCACGCACAACGGCACCTGATTCTCTTCAGCGACCATTTTGGCAAGTTGAACCATTTTGCTTAACGTATTTTCACTGGTGTCGACAAAAGAGAGCGTTCCCTTGTTCAAATATTCGGATTGCACCATTTGCGCTATGGACTGGCGTCCGAAAAACAAACTTCCCGCACCGATCACGACGACTTTGGGGTGCTGCGTACCCATTATCCGGTTCCTCCTGAATGGTAATTTTAAGATGCGCGTCGAAATAGTCCTCGTTAATTCGCTCGCGCATCCTCATTGCCAATCTTCTTCGTTGGGTCCTATCGGCACCAGCATCTGAAAA
Source organism: Paenibacillaceae bacterium (assembly GCA_020697475.1). Lineage (GTDB taxonomy): Bacteria > Bacillota > Bacilli > Paenibacillales > NBRC-103111 > JAJFMO01. Next base: position 2,817 of record JAJFMO010000012.1, read on the forward strand.
GGATATTGCAGCTTGTTATAAATATCGTCTTCCTTCTTCATCCAACGCCACATTCTCTTCGACATCTCCACTTTGACCTCCTCGTATCGCCGGTTTCTCGCAAGATTGATCGTTTCGCCGGGATCGTTCTCGAGGTCATACAACTCATCATAGTCAAAGGCGTTAAACACATATTTATATTTCCTGTCAAAAATCATTCTCTGACTGTACAGAAACTCCGTTCCGTTAAACATGCAGAATACTTCCTCGGGCCATTGCTCCGGCACTTGACCTTCAAAGAACGGAATCAGCGATCTTCCGCTGATCTTCTCTAACGGCTCCGCACCTGCCGCTTCCAACAAAGTCGGCGCCAAGTCGGTTATTCTCACGAACTGGTCGCAGAACGATCCCGGGTGCTTGATTTTTCCAGGCCATCTGACGGCAATAGGGATCCTGTAGGTTTCGTCGAAAGCGACAACCCCCATCAGGAACATGCCATGAGCTCCGCCCATATCCCCGTGATCCGACAAGAAGACGACAATCGTATCCTCCGCCTGACCCGTTTCATCCAGCTTATCCAGCAGCATGCCGACCAAAGCATCCACCTCTGTGGAAGACGCATAAATATGCTTAATCGCTTCGACGCACTGCTCCCAGCTCAGCCCGGACCACAGCAACTCCTTCAATCTTCTGTATATCGCCGGCTTGTCATGCAAGTCATCGTCAAAGCTGGCAGGCTTTTCAATATGAACGTCATCGTATATCCGGACGAATTGTTCGTGAGCGACATACGGGGGATGCGGCGCGTTAAAACTGGCAAAGATGCACCAAGGCTTGCCGTCTTCGGCGTTCTTACCGATTCGGTTCGCGGCTTCAACCGCTGTAACGTAATCGCCGTCTTCCTCCAGTGATCCATCGAAAGTTCCATAAAGCGGAAAATTATCGTATCCTTCTCTGTCGAGCACAACGGGCGGATTTTCAATGGCTTGTTTACGCGATTTGACTTTGCGTCTGTCGGGATGTCCCGATTCCTTGATGAAACCGAGTTCTTCCTTGTTGCGCTCGGTGACATGCCATTTCCCGTAGTAATAATTGTTATATCTCGCATCTCTCAGATACTCCGGAAAAATCTTGATGCCATCGAACAATGTTTTATTGATAGAAGCTCTGGTGTGGTAATTATTGTATATTCCATGAGTGGTAGGGTAGCATCCGGTCATCAGGCTTGCTCTGGCCGGCGCGCATATGGACGTTGTCGTGTAGGCTCTGGAAAAAAACATACCTTCGTCGATCAATCTTTGAATATTAGGTGTAATGCACGGATGATCGGGGGTTGCCGACTTCGATTGGAAATGGTCGCTGATGACGACAAGAATATTCGGTTTCTTCTCTTCGCTCATTTATTCACTGTTCCTCCTCGTTGTGTTTTCCAGAAATCACTGATGTCTCAAAGCTAAACCGCCTCCTGATTACTGTCCATAATCATCAGGCAGGTTCCTATGGAAGGAGCTTGCCAGATGATTGGTATGCTGTCCGATGATCATTATTTTCAACAAGATTATTGTGATAATTGATCCTGATGCCTGTTTCCCGCTCAAACCGTGCCGGCAATCGGCATTTCACAGCCCGCTCAAGCAATATATCAGCTTTCTATAAAGATTAAAGCAGGCATGCAGCCGCAGAGTAGCAGACTGCATGCCGCAAAATGCCGATGGATTTAATTAACCGAAACGACAGCGTCGTCGAAGTAAGAGATCTGATTGAAGCTGTACAGACCCGCCTTGCCGCCGCTTGTCAAATCTGTATCTGTGGCTGTTCCCGTCGGGCTGCCGTCCAGATAGGCGCTCAATGTACTGCCGTTTACTTTCAACTCGTAGGTGTGGTACACCCCCGTCGAAGGAGCCGTCATGGCGAATGTGTTCAACGTTGTTTGCGTGCCTCCGACACGCTTGACAATACGCACTTGTGCATTGCTCTTGTCGTAATACATCATGTAATGGTTGTCGCTGTCCGCGTATCTGGCCATCACTCCCGCTCTTCCGGTGGCATTCCATGAATCGACTTTGATTTTGGCCTGCACCGAATAATCCGTCCAGCTGCTGTCGCCGGCGTATGATTTAGCGGACGAGGCCCCGTCGGTATATTTGTATACCTCGTTGCTGCCATCTGTCACTACGCTCCAATTGCCGCTGCCGAGTTCTTCCGTCCAGCCGGTTGAATTGCCGTCCTCGAAATGGTCTTCAAACAGCGGAACGAGAGCATCATCGAAATAAGAGATTTGATTGAAGCTGTACAGACCGACCTTGCCGCTCGTTAACGACGTATCTGAGGCGGTGCCCGCCGGAAGCCCATCGATGTAGGCATTCAACGTGCTGCCTTCCATCTCAAGCTCATAGGTGTGGTATGTTCCCGTCGAAGGAGGAGTCGACATGGCGAATGTGTTCAATGTTGTTTGCGTCCCGCCGACCCGCTTGACAATGCGCACTTGTGCATTGCTCTTGTCGTAATACATCATGTAATGGTTGTCGCTGTCCGTATATCTGGCCATGACCCCGGCTCTTCCGGTAGCGTTCCAGGAATCGACTTTGATTTTGGCCTGTATCGAATAGTTGGCCCAACCGCTGTCGCCTGTGTATGATTTTGCGGACGAGGCGCCGTCGGTGTATTTGTACACCTTGGTGCTGCCGTCGGTTACAACGCTCCAGTTGCCGCTACCGAGTGCCTCTGTCCAGCCGGTCGAGTTGCCGTCCTCGAAGTCATCCCGCAGACTGGGCGCCGCAGCAGCCGCTGTCTTGTACAGGACGACCGGATTGTCGGCGGTAATGCTGTCGGTCGTCACACCGCCGGTTTTGTTGACAATCCATTTCTTGCCGGTATCCGAATCGGTTCTGGACATATTGGCCAAATAAATCCCGTCAGAGTCGTCGATCGTTATCATCTGCGCGGAGCTCGTTAACGTATAGTTCCCCGAGCCGCCAAGGATAGTGATATTGTGGGAATTTTTAATATTCAACAGTTCGTTCAAAACTGTACGGGGGGACGACTCGTATTTGTATCCGTATATCTTCACGTTCGAGGACGCGTTGATTTCGGTTTGCGGCGTGCCGTCGCTGTATTCCACAGAGATTTGATAGAAAGCGAGCGGGTTGAATGTGTTTTCTATCAGCAAGTGTCGGTAGTTGGCGGTGACCACTCCGCTGGTTGCCGTACGGGTCGAATTGTCTGAGGCCATATCGTAGATTTTGCCGCCCGCGTTATCCGAGAAAACGACCGTCGGCTGATCGTAATAGGAATCCTGCGTATTCTCTTTACGATCGGTCTGCACATCGCGCATAATGGTTTCGCCGCCGCGAATCCGCAGGAATGTCAAGTATTTCTGGTTTTGAAAACCTTCGCTGTCGCTCGGATCATTCCCGACAATGGCAAAGTCGGAAAGAATAATGCCCGCATCGGATTCGTTCACCGTATCGACAGCTACCGTTGGGCCGGTTGGCAGCCAATCGTCGGCCAATTCGATGACGGAAATGTTCTTGCCCGCGCCGATCATCTTCGCGCCCTTCTTCAACGTGATCGTACTCTTGATGTGGAAGTGACCGCGGGGAATGAAGACGGTTTTGCCATAATCCGCATTACTCGAATTGGTCGTATTGTCGATCGCCTGCTGAATCGCACTTGCATCATCGTCCGTATCGTTGTCCCGGGTCGCATTATACGGCGAAGCGGTGATGTCAACGATATTGCTTTCCCAGGTAGGCATCGTTCCCCATATATGCTCGGCGATCATATCGCCCACAGGGGTTTCATTGGTCATGCTGATCGGATATTGATAATCTGCCGATGAATGCGCGTATTCGGTTCCGTCAACATGAATAAACCCGTTGTCCGTACCCGACGCAAAAGCGTATTCCTGAACTTTCTTCCAGGCGGAGCTGTCGCCTGCTACACTATCCGTCGGCGTATTCCGGATACCGCTCTCAATGATCGTGGCTGCTTTGACATAAACATTATTCATCACGACGTCCTGATCGTAGTTGTAAATCGCCTTGCCGCCGGTACCTGTCACCTCAATCGTTCCATCAACCAGATCGAGATTAGCGTTGAACGGATTCGTTGAGGACGTGTTGGAAGCGTAGATGGCCCGATAACTGGCTTGAGGCGTAGTCGGGCTCACGATCTTGAATCCGGTCACCGTTAATGGGCCGCGCGCGTTCAGCAGTTGAATGCCGTAATCGCTTTGATTGTTCAACTCGAGACCGGTAAGTGTCGGGTTCGGCCGATACTCGTTCTGGTAGACGCCAATCTTTCCGCCGGTGACTTTCACATTGATCACGCCGCCGCCCGACCCGGGGATGTTGTACAGACCGGCGTTGAAGGCGGTGCCGCTGATGCTGATGTCCTCCAGCGCGGTATGCTGCGCGCCTTTCATGGAAATCGCGTTGACGGTCGGATTATTGCCCATGTCAATGTCGATTCCCCGCATCGTGGAAAGATAATGGCTCCCTGAAGCGGTTGTGCCCGTCCCGTCGTACCAGGTGGCAATGTCGCGGTGGCGGATTCCCGGTAAACCGTCTGCGGGCGGAGAGCCTGCGGGAGTGTAAAATTCGAACAGGAACAGAATGTTGTCCTGAACTGTGCTGCTGTTGGCCAGTTTAATAATGGGACGATTCGTGCCCGTTGTGGAACCGACCAGAATATGTCCGAATTTCCGCTGGCTTAACCATGTTTTCGACGAAGGGTGAAACCAGTTGTCGTTGATCTGGAGCAAAATCAACTGCTTCGAAACCAGATAGGTTTTATCCCCGGGAAAGAAGACGGCCAGGTTGTTGTCGTAACCATCGTTGATCGCTGCCTGAATCGCGTCTGAATCGTCGGTCGTGCCATCGCCCTTGGCACTGTACGGCGCTTGGGTCACATCGATAAACCCTTGCTGCCATGTCTGTTGCGTGGTTGTCAACTGGTTCTTGAGCGCGGTCGGAAAATCGTTGGATGACACATTGGAGTAGTACCTCATCTTGGCCGATGCCGGAACGAGCATGAACGGCATCGCTTGCAGCAGAAGAAGCGCGGCCACCATCGAGAAAACCGCTGAAATTTTCAATCTTTTCCGCAGAAACATCATTAAACTCATAAATTTGAAACCTCCTCCTAAGAATGTGAACCATGCCAGACGTTTCTGAAGTTTCCTCGTGCTGTCAAAGTTTAAACACATAAATTCGTTCACAATCACCCCCTTTCATGGAAACGTAGTCATTTCGCAAAATAATTCACTTTTGTGACCCGTAGCGCCCTTCACGGACTTCTTTCAATTTCATCAACAGCAAGCTGCGTTGAGTCGCCAATGCCGTTCAGGCGTTGACGACTGCAAGCAACTCTTGCCCGCGCTTTCCAGTGATTAAAACTGCGGCAGGTCCTGCTTGTGTCCGATGATCAGTTCGTCCACCATCTGCTCGCATTGTTGCTTGTCGGTCATATATCCGCCCATCATAACCGCTTCAACGAACAAATCCCGGCTTCCTTCCAATGCGGCCGTTACCGTCATCTCGGCAATAGCAATATGCTTCAGCAGCGTTGTCGCCAGCACGTCGGAAAAATCCACAGCTTGCAGCGGTCTTGGTCCTGTGGCTGTGTAAACCGCAGTCATCTCCAGCACGGCATAATCCGGCAAATTGGGCACCACTCCACGGTTCGGCACGTTGACAGTGTAGATGCTCCGCTTGTCTTCCATGACCGATTCGATAATGTTCAATATGTTGGTGACTTCGCCCTTGAGCTCGCCGAAGAAGCTTTCCGGCAACGGATCGTCGTTGCTGCCGTATTTGACCGTGTGCTCGAATATTTCATCGCCTTTAACGATTTTGCCCTCGAAGGAGAACGTATCGACGCCCAGCACTTTTCCCTGATACTGGCCTTGCGGAAATCTTTCGAGGAAAAATTCGGTGACATGGCTGTCGAATACGGCCGGGAACGCGCCGTAGGTGCCAAACAAGGACCAGCAGAACGGGCTGTTTCTAAAGACGGGCAGTGTTTTCTGAACTTCAAATTCGGTCACATTCTGCTGCTGCAATTGGCTGGGATACGCGCCTTTGTGCGGCCAATTCCTTGATTTTCTCCCTGACCAGCGGCCAGGCGTCCTGACCTTTCACCTTCAAATCGTAGATCCAGGTGAAATGGTTCAATCCCACCGCAAGCGCGGTCACATCCTCCTTCGGCGTTCCGATGAATTCGGCCAAATATCGCTCGACGTTATAGGTGCCCGCGCACAGGCCGTACACGGGAATATCCACCGCCTTGGCAATCGCCCGGCAGATTGTCGTCATTGGATTCGAGACGTTGAAGAACACCGCATCCGGGCATAGCTCTTTCACATCCTTGGCAATCGCCACCATCGCCGGGATCATCCGCATCGATCGGGAAATCCCGCCGACCGCCACCGAGTCTCCGACAGGCTGGAATATGCCGTATTTCCTGGGGATATACACATCCTTCTCCCAAGCGCGCCGACCTCCGACGCCTATGGACGTAATGACAAAGTCGGCTCCGGGCAGAACATCCCGACGATCCGTACTGCTGGAAATCTCGATGTCGGCTCCCCGGGTATCGATCATCTTCTGCACTAATCGGGAAACACTGGTTAATATATCTTGAGAAACATCGACCAAGCTAAGATGCCATTTCCTGTGATGGGAGCGTTTGATCATATCCGATACAATCCCTTGCGTAAACATGGCGCTTCCCGCGCCGATCAATACGATTTTCGTTCTCATTCCACTTGTCTCCTTGCATGTTTATAATGATTACCACTTGTCTTCGTCAGGCCCTACAGGCATTAAATCAAGAAACGGATAGTTCAGGTTGTTAAAAATGTCCTTCTCTTTCTTCATCCATTTCCACATTCTTTTCGACAGTTCTTTCTTCACCGGCTCGTATTCGTCAAGCTCCGATAAATTCACCGTTTCGCCCGGATCGGCTTCCAGGTCGTACAACTCGTCAAAGTCGAACGCGTTAAATACGTACTTGAATTTCCTGTCGAAAATCATCCGTTGAGTGTACAGAAACTCGGTTCCGTTAAACATGCAGAACACTTCGTCCGGCCAATCCTCCGGCGTTCTGCCTTCGAGCAGCGGTACCAAGGAACGCCCGCCGATCGCGTCCAACGGTTTGGCGCCGGCCGCTTCTAGCAGCGTCGGTGCGATGTCGGTGATCCTTACGAACTTGTCGCAGCGGGTGCCGGGCTGCCCAATCTTTCCCGGCCACCGTACGATAATCGGAATGCGGTACGTTTCGTCGAACGGGACAACCCCCATGGTGAACATACCGTGCGCCCCGCTCAGCTCCCCGTGGTCCGAGAGGAAGACGACCATAGTGTGATCAGTCTGCCCGGTTTCATCGAGCTTGTCGAGCAGCATTCCGACCAGAAAATCCACCATGCTGGAGGAAGCGTAGATGTGCTTGATCGCTTCGGCGCATTGCTCCCAGCTCAATCCCGCCCACAGTTCCTTCTTCAGCCTTCTGTAGATTCCGGGCTTGTCCTTCATGTCGTCATCGAAGTTACTCGGCTTTTCCACCGTCAGTCCTTCGTACAGCTGAAGAAACTCCTTGGTCGGCCCGTACGGCGGATGAGGCGCGTTAAGACTGGCAAAAATGCACCACGGGACCTCTTCTTGGGCATTCATGCCGATCCGCTCAGCCGCTCTTGCCGCGACCTGGTAATCGTTTGTTTCTTCAAGGCTGCCGTCGAATTCTCCATATAACGGGAAGTCGGCGTAGCCGTCCTTGATCAGCACCGCGCCCGGATTTTTGATGGACTTATAAGGCTTCGTCCGGACGGTCCCCTTGGCGGGAGGATCTGGAATAAACCCGAGTTCGTCTTGGCTTTGATCGGTCACATGCCACTTTCCGTAGTAATAGTTGCGATAACCCGCCTCCACCAGATTTTGCGGGAAGATGCGAATCCCTTCAAACAGTCGCTTGTTGATATAAGCTTCGGTTTGATAATTGTTGTAGATCCCGTGAGCCGTCGGGTACAGCCCTGTCATCATGCTCGCCCTTGCGGGAGCGCAGATTGAGGTGGTCGTGTACGCATGGGTGAAGTGCATTCCTTCACTCACGAGCCTCCCGATATTCGGGGTTAGGCATGGATGCTCGGGCAGTGCTACCTTTGATTGAAAATGATCGCTGATGACAACCAATATATTAGGCTTTTTTTGAGACAACCCGGTTTCCCTCCCAACTATTTGCTTTTCTGATACGCAGCTGCGTATTCCTGGATGACTTTGTCGCCGCCCGAGGATTTCCATTTGGCAATGGCGCTGTCAAACCCTTTATCGTCGATTTCACCGATAATATATTTGATGACCGCATCGGAAATAATTTTATCCAGTTCCTTCCCCATCTTCACATAGGTTTCCGACAGAAGCGGGTAGGTGGGATCGCTGACCAAATCCTTGGATTTGTCACTCTCGACCACGACTTTCTTCATCTGCAGCAAGTAGTCGGGCGTTCCCGGAGTGATCGGCATTTCGTACGGAGCGGGAGCCAACGTTTCCATCAAAATCAAGTATTGGTTTTCCAGCGGCTGAAGCACCGTTTTCTTGCCGTTCTCATCATTGTAGTGAACGCCTTTCACTCCAAACTGCCGGAAATCCTTCTTGTCCGGCGCAGCCAAGCGATCGAGCGCACCAAGAATTTCTTTCAGTCTCTGCTCGGTTTTTACCGTCTGTCTCGGGAACAAGAGCACATTGAAATACCCCCGGCTTGCTGCGATATGATTTCCCGTCGGGCCATTCAACGTGGAGAAGACCAGCAATTTGGCTTTGCTATTGTTCTCGAACAGCGGAATCCATGTCGTCGTATTATCCGCATTACCCATGGTGGCGCCCGCTTTGCCCGTTTGAATCAGCTCATCCGCCTGATTGACCTTGATGTAGGCGAAATCCTTATTCATGATGCCTTCGTAGTACAGACGCTTATAAAACTTCATGGCGTTGCGGTAGGCTTCCGTCGTAAAAGCGGGAATGAATTGCCCGTTTTGCATAGCGTAATTATTCGGAGCCCCATATTTCAAGGAGATCTGGTTAAACCCTTGGGGGTAATTGCCGCCAAGTCTTTCCATCAACCCGATGGTGTCGTTCTTTCCGTTCTTGTCGGGATCGCCCACCGTGAAGGCTTTCAGTACCTGATACAGCTCATCGATCGTCTGCGGTTGCTTCAAGCCCAAATTATCCAGCCAATCCTGACGCATATCGATTCCTTGCCGGGCTCTGGATTGAGGAATGTACACACCGTACGTTTTACCGTCGACCTTGACGTTATTGTCTCTGTCGGGGTCTCTGCCTGCCAGCAAATTGGGGAAATCCTTCAAATAAGGATCCACTTCCCAGAAGGCTCCCGCCCGGATCGCGTTAATCGTATACGGCTGATTTTGCATGGGGATATCGATCGCATCGGGAAGGTCGCCCGAACTTAGCAACACGTTCACCTTATCGAAATAACTGTTCCCTCCTTGCGTGAAGACCGGGGTAATTTCCGCATTCATAATGGTTTGGAGTTCCTTAAAAAAGGGACTGTTATCATCCGGCATGTCTCCCCAATACGGCAACATTACCTTGAATTTGACAGGCGCCGCGTTCGCTGCAGCAGGTTCCTTCGCTGATTGCTGCGAATCATTTCCGGCTTCCTTCCCATTCCCGGAACAGGCGGAAAGAACCAAAACGAGCGTAAGCGCTGCGACAAGCAATACGGATAAATTCCTTCTGATCGACATACAAACCCTCCTTGTAATCATGTAATTTTTTAAAAGATAATGAACCTATCCTTTAACCGAACCGAGCATAGCTCCCTTGACGAAATGCTTCTGAATGAAAGGGTAAACCAATAAAATCGGCGTCGTGGCCACGACAATGACGGCCATACGGATGCTCTGGGAAGGAACGGTCGTCGCGAACCCGACATCGCTGAAGTCTGCGGCTGCCAACATGACAATTTGCCGCAGCCAGATTTGCACCGGCCACATGTGCGAATCGCTCAAATACAGGAAAGGCATCATGAAATTGTTCCAATGCATCACCGCATAGAATAAGGCGAACGTGGCAATCGCCGCCTTCGATAGCGGAAGCGCGATGCGGTAGTATATGGTCAAGTCGTTGTAGCCGTCCATCTTGGCCGATTCGAACAGTTCTTCGGGCAAGTTCAAGAAGAAATTTCGCATGAGAATCAAGTTAAACGCGCTGATCGCATTGGGAATCATCACAGCCCAGTAAGTGTTTAGCATGTGCAATTCTTTCACCACAAGATAGGTGGGAATCATCCCGCCTTCGAAAAGCATGGTGAACACAACGATAAACAGGATGGTCCGTCTGGCGCGAAGCTCCTTACGTGCCAGAGCGTAAGCCATCGTCGTCGTAAACAATAGATTGATACAGGTGCCGGCAACAGTAATAAACGTGGATACTCCCAAACTCCTTAGGATAGAACTTCCCGAGAAGATGAACTTATAAGCTTCCAGCGAGAAGGTGTGGGGAATCAAGATGAGGCTTCTTTCCAGCATCTCCTTCTGTGTTGTAAACGAATTGATAACGATTTGGAAAAAAGGAAAAAAAGATAAAAAGGCGATCGAAGCAAGAAAAATATAAATGAATCCGTCCGTAATGTGCCGCGTCATATACTGCTTATTCTTCATTCAGAACAACCCTTCTTCGCCGAATTTTCGCACCAGATAATTCGCGCCGAGAACCAGAATCAATCCAATCGTGGATTTAAACATACCGATTGCTGTACTGTAGCTGAACTGGCCTTGCTGAATTCCCGCGACATAGACGTAAGTGTCGAACACGTCCGCATATTCCCTGTTCAATGGGTTCAGCATGTTATAGATTTGCTCGAAGCCGAGGTCCATAAAGTGGCCGATTTGCAAGATCAATAAGATGACAATGGTGCTGCGCATTCCGGCGAGTGTAACGTGCCACATCAGCCTGAATCGCCCGGCTCCATCGATTTTGGCCGCCTCGTACAGCTGCGGGTCGATGGTCGTGATCGCCGCCAAATACAGAATGGTTCCCCAACCGGCGTCTCTCCATAGGGTCTGAGTTGTAAGCAAACTGCGAATCCACTCTTTGCTGCCAAGGAAATTGATCGAAGATCCTCCGAAGTACTCGATCAGATGGTTGACGAATCCGCCTTCTGTCGTAAACAGGATGTAAAATATTCCGGAGATGACGACCCAAGAGAAGAAATGCGGAATATATATTAAGGTTTGCACGGTTCTCTTAAACAATTTCAGTCTGATTTCATTCAACAACAACGCAATAATGATCGGCACCGGGAAATAAAAAACAATTTTATATAAGGAGATGAGCAATGTATTGCGGAACAGCATGATGAAATCGTTGTTGGAAAACAATCTGGCGAAGTGCTCAGTTCCCACCCAAGGGCTTCTAAGGAAGCCGAGAAAAGGATTGAAGTCTTTAAAAGCGATGATCAACCCGCCCATCGGCAAATATTTAAAGATTAAAAAATAGACAATGCCAGGCACAACCAATATATAAAGCCAAATATTCGTGCGGAGTTGTTTCAACATCCTTAACCATTTTTTTCTCTTGTTGTACGGTGCGTGAGAATAACTCAATATTGATTCACCCTTCTGAATTCATTTTTCACCCCTCACGGCTCATGATAAAGCGATGGAATGATTACCGTCTATAATCATTACGAAAGATGAAGCGCACCTCAGCGACATTGTATTAAGTATTTGTCTAATGATTATCCGGTTTGCCAGATGATTATTGCAGGAATAGCTGTTTATAGGTAAGGTAGTTGTAGTATAATTAGTAGAGTAATTATAAGTCATATATAAACTGGCAAGGAGCGGAGCACCCGGATTATGTCCAAATACTTGATGAGATTAACCCTGTTCAGCTTGTCCATATCCGTCTTGCCCACCATCTTCCTGGGGATCTCTGCCTATGCCATCTCCTCCTCGAGCATCCTCGATAAAGTGACCAAAAGTAACGAGCAGTTGCTTTCCCAGACGGAAATTACGATCGAACAAAATATAAGAATCGTAGACCGCACGATTAACCAGTTCACCAATCTGCCTATCATTAACTCGCTTAACAATATGCCGCTAAATGTAAGCGGTTTTCAAACGATACACGACACCAATTCCATCTTGACGAGCGGCAATTAGAGCAATACAACGCCTTAAAAAACAAATTGACGCAAAATCCTTCCTTGATGCTCGAAAACAATTCGCAAACCGGGTTGCCGGTAACCGACTTGCCGAAAGGCATCTTGTTCATTCGCACCATCCCGCTTTACTTCAATCATTCGGACGGATTAATCATCGTCAAGATCAGCTACGACAAAATAAAGAACTGGATTGCTAACTCGCAAAACCTGGGTACGTTGTTTATACTAAACGATCAAATGCAAATCGTCGCTTCCAATTCCGATCAAATTTCGGATCGTCAATTTCCATTCCCCCCCGGAATCACGGATTTAAAACAGAAATCTGGTTACTTTAAAGCCGAATTCCAAGGGAACAAAGTTTACATGTTTATGAAAAAATCCGATTACACCAACTGGACTTACCTTTCAGTCGTCCCGACCGGGCTTGTCCAGAAAGACAGCCACTGGATCGGCCTGATCACCTTTTTAATCGGGTTGTTCGTCACGATCATTCTGATTATTTTATCTTTCACAGGTTCGCGAAAGTTATATTCTCCTATTGATAAGATCTACCGCTCCCTGCAAGAAGGGAAAAATACATTCCGCGGCTTCAACGAACTGGAATTTGTCGAACGGGTTATGCGAAATATGAAGCATCAGATTATGGCACAAGGCAGGGACTTGAAAAAATATTATGTGTTTCAATTGCTGCATAGCGGAATTACTCAACACGAAATCCAGGAGAAGATCCTGGGAAATCACCCTGATCTCCACCACCGCAACAAGTACATCGTTATCGTGACTCAGATTAATACGTTGAATAAATCGCGTTTTCACGAAAGCGACCGAGAGCTGCTGTTGTTTGCCATGATGAATATTTTGGAAGAAACCATTCCAGACGCCATTCGCTTGTCTCCAGTTGTGATCAATCAATCGATGGCTTGTGTGATGGGATTGGAAAACCGCTCGGACGAGGAAGATAAGAAGACCGTACTTGTTTATGTTCAAACCGCGATGAATAAAATCAAGCAATATGTGGGGATCCCGGTCAGTGCGGGAATCAGCAGGCCTGTTGGCGATTTGAGCCAGGCTCCCTATGCGCTTGAAGAAGCAATGAACGCCCTTAATTACAGAGTGAAATTCGGAAATGAATCGCTCATGTTCATTGAGGATGTCGAGCCCTCATCCCATCAATTCAACCCCGTCAGATTTCCCGAGCAACTGTCCAGGCAGTTGCTTGACGCTATAAAATTGAACGATCAGGCGACCATTGATCGCTCACTGAAAGAAATTATTCAATGCGTCTTGCAAAATCAGGATATTCATTTTACTGATTACTACACGATCCTGATGCGCTTGTTGAGCCATATCATCCACTTGCATCAGCCCGACAACGAGAACGCCACCTTAATCCTCAACGGGAAATCATTGCCGCGGGAATTAATGGACTTGAAGACTTCCTCCGAAATCGAGAAATGGTTCAAAGAGCGCGTGATCGCACCGGTTATTCAATTTATCCAGGAGAAAAACGACCGTCATTCGTTTCACATTACTGAGCAAATTATCCATTTGATTGAGTCCGAGCAAGAACCGACGCTGGATTCCATCAGTCTGAAGCTGAATTATTCGCCGGTTTACCTTGGGCAAATCTTTCGCAAGGAGAAAGGAATCAGTTTCTCGGAGTATATTAAATCGCATTCCATCAACAGGGCAATGGAGCTCCTGCAGAATACAAATCAAAGCATCCAGGAAATCTCCGTCCAGTTAAACTACAG
>JAJFMO010000013.1 GCA_020697475.1 Paenibacillaceae bacterium
GTGGCAGTGGGCTGCAACAATTCGGTGTGATAGCGGCAGAAATGCCGTTAAGTAACGTGGGTTCGTGGGAGATAGGTGAGATAACGGTCAAAATGCCGAAAAGTGGCAGTGGGCTGCAACAATTCGGTGTGATAGCGGCAGAAATACCGTTAAGTTGCATAGGTGCATCGTGGATAGGTGAGATAACGGTCAAAATACCGAAAAGTGGCAGTGGGCTGCAACAATTCGGTGTGGTAGCGGCAGAAATGCCGTTAAGTGGCATAGGTGCGCCGGGGAAAGGCGGGATAACGGTCAAAATGCCGTAAAGTGGCAATCGTAAAGTGGCACCGATACATGAGGGAGCTGATGGGGCAACGGTGGAATCACCGTTAAGCCCCATCGTACGGCAGCACCATCATACACCCAACAAGTCCCGGATCTCACACAAGTGGCGAACCGTAAACTTGGGTTGCGATGCGGAGTCGCCCTGTATGCCGACCATTTCACCGCCCGCACCATCCTCGTCATTACTCGTTCCACCGCCGCCCGCCGCCTCCGTCACTCGCTGCGCGGCCCCGCCGCCAACTGCCGTCCCCGCAGGCGATCCACCGCCGCCCGCCGCCATCGCCGCTCGCTGCGCCGCCCCGGCGCCAACCGCGGCCCCCGCTTTGCGCTCTCCAGCCACCGGCTCATCGCCCGCGCAGTAATAGCAAAAATCGATCCCTGCATTCCTCGTCCCGCCGAAATCGAAATGCAGAGAATCCCCCACGTAGAGCGCGTCCTTCCGATCCACCCCGAGGCGCTCCAGCGCCAAGTGAAAAATGGCCGCGTCCGGCTTGGAACATCCGACCTCGTCGCAAGCCACGACCGCATCGAAATAGTGGGCGACGCCACCTGCCGCCAACCGCCCTCGCTGCGCCTCGCCGATCCCGTTGGAGACGATCGCGAGCCGGGCTTTGCCATGAAGCGCCGCTAGCAGCTCTGGGGCGCCCACTTCGAATTCGCACGTCCGGCAAAATATCCGCCAATACAAATCGGCCAGCGGAGCCGCCAAAGACCCGTCCATCCCGAGCTCGCTCAGCGTGTCTCCGAACGACAGCCGCAACATCTGCCCGGTGTCGAGATGAAGGTCCGCCCGGTTTTCCCAATAGTACGTATTGATTCTGCGAAACACTTCCCAGTACCCCGCCCACGAAAACCCGCGATGGCCGGTCAATCCGAGCTCTTCCACCGCCGACTTCATCGCTATATTTTCGCTTGCGTCATATTTCATTAATGTATTGTCCAGGTCAAAAAGTACCGCTTTATACCGCATCCAAGTCACATCCCGTCAAAAATGAATCGCCCGAAAACCATTGAACCTGCTTCAAACGTGTTACGATTATATCACAAAAGAAATTTCCTCCTAAGGTTCCCGTCGCAAGACGCGGTTTAAGCGGCGAAAGCCGCGAAAGCCAAGAAAATCGTTCCTTCCCCGCGCATCCCCATCGTGCTATAATTATTTAGGTTGCTTAAATTAACCTCACAAAGTGAGGCCTTGCTACGAAGTTGATTCAGGTACTTTGCGGGGGCCCCGGATCTGATAAAACCTGTATAGGTAAAAAACTTTCCAGGAGAGCGCGAACAGAATGGATGAGCTGAGGGAGAACGTGTTTGCCGAAGAAGAGGAGAACCTTATTCGCGCGCGCGCCTGGCTGACCGATGCCGGAGAGCAGGCGGTCGACTGGAGCCTCCGCTATAGGCAATTAATGCAAGATTACGAGAAACTGCTGAAAACAGCGGTCAAGATCTCGCGAATCAGCGACATCCAGGGGCGGATGCTCAAGGACAAGGAGCACGAAGTCCGAACCGCCAACGACAACTTGCGCCATATCGAGAACTTACGGCTGCAACTGATTCAGGACATTACCCACGAATTGAGAACGCCGATGACGACCGTTCAAGGCTACTTGGAGGCGCTGTTGGACGGAATCGTGCAGCCGGACGAGAAATATTTGCGAATGATCCATAATCGGTTTCAGACGATGAACCGCTTAATCAACGACTTGTTCCAGTTGGACAAGCTCAAATCCAATCAAGTTTCCTTTCAGCCGGCGGATTTGCGGATCGGGGAGTGGCTGGAGGACATATGTGTCAAGTATGCCGTCGACGCTTCCAGACGCGGAATCGGATTTCACGCCGTCGCCTCTCAGCATGCCGGGCAGACGGTTGTGCGCGCTGATCCGCTCAGGATCGACCAGGTGTTAGCCAATCTCATTTACAATGCCCTGCGATTTTCACCTGAAGGAGCCGCCATCCGAATTGAGTGTGATATCCTGGCTGCCCAGGAGCTCGCCGACCGTTACGGGCGATACCTCTCGGCAACTCGCGATGGAAGGCAAACCTCCGGCATGGCAAGCCCCGAGCCTTCCCATGCCCGCTATGCGATCGTGCAAGTTCGGGACGAAGGCACCGGGCTTAACGAGGCCGAACGGCCCTACTTATTCGACCGGTTTTATCGCGGTTCCCAACCGTATGCGTCCGGATCAGAAGGCGCGGGGCTGGGACTTGCGATCTCCAAGGAGATTATCCACCGCCACGACGGTCAGATCGGAGCGTTCGCAGGGCCGGGGAAGGGCAGCACATTCTTTTTCACAATACCGGTATTCTACCCGACGCATACGCAAACGAGTATTCACTCATGAAGGGGGAGGACTTGAGACTTGATCCACGAAAACTTATGGCAGGTGCGCAACGAGCTGCAACGCAACGGCATTCTGATCAGCTTCACAGGCAAGCTGACCCAGGAATTGATTGAAGAATACGGGGCTGCCGTCAAGCAGTATCTTGAGAGTGTGAACGTTCCGCGCAACAATGTGTTTCAGACATTCTCGATTTTCATCGAACAAACCCAGAATATTAAAAATTATTGTTCCAGCAAGTCGGGAACTCCGATCTACGATGAAATCGCGCAGTCTTGCATTGTGACCATCGGCAATATGGACGACAAGCCTTACGTATGCTCGGGCAACCTGGTGGAGAAATCCGACGCCGCCGGGCTCGAAGAGCGGCTTAGCCCCTTGATCACGATGGACAAGGAAGGGCTGAAGCAGCTATACAAGACGGTATTGAAGCAGGATGTGCCTCCAGACGCGAACGGGTCCGGGCTCGGCCTGATTGATATCGCCCGCAAAGCAAGCCGCCCCCTGGAGTATTCCATCACGGAAATCGACCCCAGATTCTCGTTTTTCACACTTAAAGCCGTGGTGTAATATGGAGGAGAAGAAGATGGAACCACTAATCATTCCGGCAACGAACAGCACCCCGCAGATCCACTTCGATGCGAGCCTAGGCAAACTTGTTGTTAAGGGACAGTCATACCCGGAGAACGCTTTCAAGTTTTACGAGCCGGTGCTTGCCTGGACGAACGATTACTTGCAGCATTTGCAGGAGCAGGCGGTCGTCACGATGGAACTCGAGCTCCCCTATATCAATACAAGCAGTACCAAGTGCCTGATGATGCTGCTGGAGAAATTCGAAGCCGCCCATTGCGCCGGCAAGCCGGTGAAGGTGGAATGGATCTGCAATATGGACAACGAAAGCGAATACGAATGTGCCGAGGAATTTCAGGAAGACTTGACACTGCCTTTTGAAATTATAGAAAAAAATTCGGACGTGTGATCCCATGAACAATCCCGTCTCCCCAGTGAGACCGCCCTCGAATACACCGTCGCAAGCATCCGCATCCAACGAGCAATCGTCCTTGCGGGGCAATCCGTTATACGATTCCGGTTCACTGAAGGTAACTTTGTTCGCCTCTTTCGTGATCGTCTTTTCGATGCTTCTCGTCGGGGTTACGGTGTATTTGCTGACGGAGAGGGAAGCGGTTAATAAGCTAAAGACGAAAGATTTACCCTACATCGCCGATTCGATCGCCTCGAAGATCGACGGCAAGATCGGCAACGCCAGAGAAACCTCGCTTATTCTCGCCAACGATCCGGAGATCGTCCGCTGGATCAAGGGCAAAGACCAGGATCCCGAACTCAAGCAGTATGCGCTGCAAAAGATCAATCTGCTCGTTCAGAAATTCGGTTACAACAACTCGTTCATCGTCAGCGACGTCTCGCGCAACTATTGGGGCGAGAACGGCAAGCTGCTCGGCACGGTATCGCCGAACAATCCGGACGACGCCTGGTTTTTCAAGACGCTCTCGGATAACGTTCCGGTTACGGTGGTGCTTGACTACAATGCGGAACGCGGCGATACGTTTATCTTCGTCAATGCGCTGATGTACGACGGAGGCAAGCCGATCGCCGTGGTCGGCGTAGGGATGGGCTTGCAGGATCTGTCCCAAATTTTCGCCGGGTACAAGTACGGTGAGGGAAGCAGCTTGTGGCTGATCGACGGACAGGGGAAAATTTATTTGTCCGACCGGCTGGAACACAACGGCTCCAACATCCGCGACCACTTGCCGGAAACGGTCGCCGGGCAGGTGATTGCAAACGGCGGGCAAGGAAACCAGTCGGTCGAGTTTGCCGATCAGGCCGGAACGCGCTACGATCTGATCAGTTATCCATTGAAATCGGCGGAATGGCGGCTGGTCGTCCAGGTTCCCCGCAGTGCGACGATCGGGTTTCTCAAGACGATTCAAATCAACACAGGCATAGCCGTTCTGATTGCGCTCATCTCTATTGTGTTCTTTTTCTTTTATGTATCCCGCAAGTTGGCCAACCCGTACAAGCGGGCTCTACAAGTGAACGAGGAATTGGAGAAATTGATTGCTCTGCGTACGAAGGAGTTGGCGGTGCGCAACGAGAATATTATGGATAGCATTGCCTATGCCAAGCGGATCCAGGAATCGGTGCTGCCGGAGCCCGGTCTGCTCGATCAGTTGCTCAAAGATTATTTTGTCTTGTGGAAACCGCGCGATGTGGTCGGCGGCGATTTCTACTGGGCGCGTTCGTTTTCCGATGGGTATATGATCGCCATCGGCGATTGCACCGGGCATGGGGTGCCGGGAGCGTTCATGACGATGCTCGCCGTCTCCGCGTTGAATCAGCTCGCCTCGGAGGACAAGCTGGATCATCCCGGCCGGTTGCTCGAAGAATTGAACCGCGAGCTGAAGCGAACGTTGCATCAAGAGAAGCGCGACGGTTTAACCGACGACGGCCTTGATCTCGGGCTTTGCTGCGTGGTCGGCGATCGGGTTATTTTCGCATCGGCCCGCTGCTCACTCTATATCGCTTCCCGCGACGGGCTCAGGGCGATCAAGGGAGACCGCAGAAGCATCGGTTACCGCCGGACTTCTTCCGACTATCGGTACACGGAGACGGAACATCACGCCTCCCAGGGCGATTGTTTATACTTGACGACGGACGGATATCCCGATCAGAACGGCGGAGAGAAAGACTATTCATTCGGTAAAACGAGTTTCCAAGCGGTCATTGAGCGGTGCCGCGACTTGCCGATGGCTGAACAAGCCGAAGTCTTCGAAGGGGAACTTCAAGGTTACATGCAATCGCGCCAGCAAAGAGACGACATTACCGTCGTTGCTTTTCGCATGAATGAAGGGGGGAAAATTGGGTGAAATTTCGCACAAAGCTATATCTCGGTTTTGGGGCGATCTTGTTTTTGCTTTTGTTGATGTCGGCATATTACTATCTCATGTTAAGCAGGCTGAACGACAAAGCCAACGTGGTCGTCAAGGATAACTACGCCAAAGTCCAACTGGCCACTCAGATTCGCAAGGAAGTGGCGACGATCGACAAGGAAGCCGTCAGCTTGATCCTGTCGGATGATACGGGCGAGTTTCAGAAGCATCTGGAAACGATCAATTCCAATAAGTTTTCACTTAGCGAGAATTGGCAGACGCTCTCCGATACGGCTGACATGAACCTGCAGAAGTTGATGGCCGATACGACGGCGCAATTCACCTCGTATTCCAAAAGCTTGAGCCAAGTGATCGACATGTTGCAGAAGAAACAGGAGGATCAGGCGCGTAGTTTCTTGAGGACCGATACGAGCAGCAAACAAACGCAATTGTTCCTAAGCATCGATAAATTCGTGGAATATCATGAGAACATCATGGCGAAGACCCTGGACAGCGCGGAGAAGACGTATCGGGACACGATCCGGCTGCTGACCTTGATGGTTCTGGCCATTGTGGTGTGCGGGGCAATTATCGCCGGCTGGGTGTTCCGCAGCGTGACGGGCAGTCTGCTGAAAGTATCCGAAGTGATGGAGCGGGTGGATTATGAGAACAGCGAGCAATTGCCGAGGCTCGATATGCCGGTTCAAGATGAGATCGGCAGGATCGCTTCTTCATTCAATCGAATGGCCGAAACGCTGGAATACCACCGCGAGCAGGTCAACAGCCATGTCGAGGCGTTGAGGCTGCATAGCTTGCACAAAGCGAAAATCGCCGAGATTACTTCCATGTACCAAGGACTCAGGGATTTGTCCGAGTTGGCCGAGAAATTTCTTAGCGAGACCGCGCCGTTGCTCTCCGCGGGGTTTGCCGCGTTCTATGCCGTTCAGGACTATCCTAGGCTGAGGAAGCTCGCGGCTTACGCAGGGGAGGGCGGCAACCCGGGCGTGAACGAGTTGATTGTCGGGGAGGGGCTGGTCGGCCAATGCGCGAAGGAAAACAAGCGGATTCTGCTGTCCGACATCCCGAATAATACGATTCGAATCATGTCGGGAATCGTCTCCGCGGCCCCTCGACACATATTGATGGAACCGGTCGCCTTCGAAGGGTTGGTCGTCGGGGTGATCGAATACGCCTCATTGACCGAATTTTCTCCAGATCAACTTGCGCTGCTCGACGAGCTGGCCGATACGTTAGGCATCGCGGTTAACAATATCCAAGGATTTATGCAAATCCAGAACTTGCTGAAAGACTCGCAGCAATTCACCGAGGAACTGCAATCGCAATCGGAAGAGATGCAGCTGCAACAAGAGGAATTGCGCACCTTGAACGAGAAGCTCGAGGACAATAATCGCCAGCTGGTGCTCAGCTCGCAATACAAGTCCGAGTTTCTTGCCAACGTCTCGCATGAGCTGAGAACTCCGCTGAACAGCTTGCTTATTTTGGCCCAGATGCTTGCCGACAACCGCGAGGGCAATCTGTTGCCCAAACAGTTGGAGCATATTCGCACGATCCACTCTTCGGGCAAGGATCTGCTGTCGATCATTAACGAGATTCTCGACTTGTCGAAGATCGAGTCCGGCAAGATGACGCTGGTGTTCGAAGACGTGTCCATCAAGGAACTGGCCGACTTCGCCGATCGGCATTTCCGCCAGGAAGCGCTCAACAAGGGGATTGAGTTTGCCATTGATCTCGATTCGGTTCTGGCCGGCGCCTCGATCCATACCGATATCCAGAAGCTGCAGCAAGTGGTGAAAAATCTGCTCGCCAACGCGATGAAGTTTACCGAGCGGGGGAAAGTCACTTTGTCGTTCCGCACGATCGAAGGAGATGATGTGAACCCGATGTTCGTGCCTCAGGCGGACGCGCAAATATTGGCGATTTCGGTGGCGGACACCGGGATCGGAATTTCCAAATCCAAACAACAGATTATCTTCGAAGCTTTCCAGCAGGCTGACGGAACGACGAGCCGCAAGTACGGAGGGACCGGGCTCGGATTGTCCATCTGCAAGGAGATTGCGGAACTGCTGGGCGGAGTGATCTCTGTGGACAGCGAGCTCGGTAAAGGCAGTACGTTCACCCTCTACTTGCCTCACAGTACGGCGCGAGTGGTTACGCTTGGGTCACAGGAAGCCGCAGCGGCGATTGATACGATTCAGTCCAAGGTGAGAGACGGCATCCATGAGCAATTGGCCGGCAAGTCAATCTTGTTGGTGGACGACGATATGCGCAACATCTACGTTCTGATCACTGCTCTGGAGACGTACGGCATGCAAGTCGTCTTCGCGGAGAACGGCCAGGAAGCGATTGATTTATTGGAAAGGACGCCGGAGATCGACCTGATTTTGATGGATATTATGATGCCGACGATGGACGGGTTTGAAGCGATCAAGAAAATCCGCGGACAGGAACCGTTTGCCCGATTGCCGATCATTGCACTGACTGCCAAAGCGATGAAGAACGATCGTGAAGCATGCATCGAGGCGGGAGCCAACGATTACATCAGCAAACCGATACAACTGGAGCAATTGTTGTCGTTAATGACGGTATGGCTTCATCGGTAGAACGGGTGGGAGAACATGGGACCAGTACTGGGGAAGGAATGCAGCCCCCTGGAAAGATTGGAAATATCGCTGTTGCTGGAAGGGATTTTTCAACACTACGGCTACGATTTTCGCAACTATTCGTTTCCTTATACGCGGCGCCGGATATGGCATCGGATTGTTTCGGAGGATCTGCGGAACGTCTCGGAGCTGCTCGGCAGGGTGTTGCGGGACGCCCAACTGATGGACAGGCTGTTCGAAGACTTATCCATCCATGTGACGGAAATGTTTCGCGATCCCAGCTTCTTCCTCGCCTTCCGCGAGCAAGGCATCCCCTTGTTGCGAGATCTGCCGTACGTACGGATTTGGCATGCCGGCTGCTCGACCGGAGAAGAAGCGTATTCGATGGCCATCCTGTTGCATGAAGAAGGACTGCTGGAGAAAGTCCGCATCTATGCGACGGATATTAACCAGCGCCATCTAGAGAAAGCGAAGAAGGGCTTATTTCCCTTATCCCGAATGCAGCAATATACGAAAAATTATTTGCAATCCGGAGGAGCCAAAGCGTTCTCTGAATATTATTCGGTTAGGCAGTCGCGGGTGGCGTTCAGTTCCTATCTTTCGGACGCTATGGTCTTCTCTCAGCACAATTTGGCGACCGATCATTCTTTCAACGAGTTTCAAGTGATTATTTGCCGCAATGTGCTGATTTATTTCAATGAGACGCTGCAGCAACGGGTGATGCGGCTGTTCGATTCCAGCCTGGCGCCTAACGGATTTCTCGGACTGGGAAGCAAAGAGGGGTTAATTCATCAAATCCGCTATAGCGATTACGAGACGATCAACGCGAAAGAGAAAATATATCGTAAAGGTGAAATAAAGGATCGCGGAAAGGGATTTTTGACGAATGAACAATACCAAAATCATGATCGTAGACGATCATAAGGAAAATTTGCTCGCGCTCGAAGCGGCCCTTTCTTCCCTGAATTACGAGATGGTCAGCATGAGATCCGGCGAGGATGCCCTCAGGTATTTGCTCAAAGAAGATATCCGCGATATCGCGGTCATTCTGCTTGACGTGCAGATGCCGGGCATCAACGGCTTTGAAACCGCCCAATTGATCAAGGCGCGGGAAAATTCGCGGGAAATCCCGATTATATTCATCACAGCCATCAGTAAGTCGATCGAAAACGTGTTGCAAGGATACGGAGTCGGTTCGGTCGACTACTTGTTTAAACCGTTCCATCCCGAATTGTTGAAGTTGAAAGTTGAAGCGTTCGTTAAACTGCATCATTATCACACGGAAATTCGCACCCAGGGTGAGGCGCTGCTCAAGCGGACGTCGGAGCTGGAAGAAGCGAACAATCAGCTCGCCCGCTCGGAAGCGATCGCCCGGATGATCGCCGAGACGTCTATCGACACCGTGCTCATCCTGAACGATTCGGCTCACATTCTGAAAGCGAACGAGGCAGCCGTCAAGATGCTGGGGTATTCGCCCACAGAACTGAACGGACGGTGTATCGGGGAGGTTTTGCCGGAATTGGTCGATCCCCGTGATAAGGTCTGTTTGCAGACGTTGATCGAGAATGCTGCGGCCGGGAAAATTTTAGAAGGACAGGCGGTTCGCAAGGATGGATCCCGATTTTACGCCGATTACCAGCTTGGCGAGGACATGGTGCAGGGGCGGCGGTTCTATGTGTGCTCAATCCGCGATGTGACCGAGCGGAAGCTGCAGCTCGATCTTCTGGAGAAGAAGGTGTTGGAGCGCACCGAGGAACTCAGGCAATCGAACGAACGGTTGAAGAAGTCCCAGGAGCGGTTTAAGAAGATGTTCACCTCCAGCCCATGCCTGACAGCCATTTATCGGTTGAAGGATTTGCAGCTGGTCGACGTGAACGAAAGCTGGAAGTCGCATACCGGATTCAGCATCGCGGATTCCTATCAGAAGTCCGATTTCATGGAGATCAAGAAGGCGGAGCCGACGGACGGTGAGCCGTACCAGTTGGGGCAAGTGTATCGCAACTTGAAAATTACATACAAAACAAAGGATAAGCAGCTGCGTGACGGGCTGCTTTCCAGCGAGATTATCGAAATCGACGATGAAAAATGCCTGCTTCAGGTTATCGTCGACGTGACGGAGAAGGTGCGGTACGAGAAGGAGATGACCCGGTTCGATCAGTTGACATTGGTCGGAGAGATGGCAGCCGGGATCGCTCACGAGATTCGCAATCCGATGACGACGATTCGTGGTTTTCTACAGATGTGGCGCAAGGAAGGCGGCAGCATGTCTCCCGATTTTGTCGACATTATGCTGGGCGAGCTCGATCGGGCGAACGGGATTATTACCGAATATTTGTCGCTCGCGAAGAATAAGTCGTCGCACCGCGAGACGAAGCAGATTAACTCGATGATCGAGTCGCTGTTCCCGCTCATCCAGGCGGAAGCGCTGATGACCGGCAAGGATGTGAAGATCGAGTGCGGTGCTTGCAAGGAGATGCTGCTCGACGAGATGGAAATTCGCCAGATGATTCTCAATCTGTCGATTAACGGCTTGGAAGCGATGGACATGGGCGGGGTACTGAAGATTCGCACGTTTGAAGAAGAAGGATGCAACGTGCTGGAGATTATTGATCAGGGCTGCGGGATCAACGAGGAATATTTGCGCAAGCTGGGAACGCCGTTCTTCACGACGAAGGAGAAGGGGACCGGGCTCGGGCTGGCGGTGTGCTACAGCATCGCCGCCAGGCACAACGCCACGATCGACGTGAACAGCGGTGCAGGCGGCACGGTGTTCAGCATTCGTTTCGCGTTGGATGCGTAGGTGTGCGGCGCTGGCGGTGCAGATTGGGAAACCGTCGTAACTTATATCGGGCCGTTTAGTTGCGGTTAGCCGAATTGCGGAGCTTCCGTGATCCGAATTGCGTGATTTAGTTAGGATTTTCCGAATTGCGGGGCTCCCGCGAGTCGTTTTTCGTATTTTAGTTGCGGTTTCCATAATTACAGGGAGGTTTGTTCGTTTGAAGCAGGGCGGTTGTGTAGGAATCGATGCGGGAGGCACGTTGATTAAGTTGGCATACATCGCTGGCGAGGCAATGGTAATGAAAAGGTACGCTGCGGATGATATTCATAAAGCTGTGGAGTTTGTCGAGGGGAAGTTCCCTGGCGCCCAATTATGTATTACCGGCGGCAAAAGTTTGCTCATGCAGTCATTATTTGCTCGCGAAGCGCGCATGCTGGTGGAGTTCGAGGCAACTTGCTCGGGGGTGCGCTATCTTCTGGAGAGGGCGGGCTTGCCGTTTGAGTCGTTCGTGCTGACGAACGTCGGCACCGGCACCTCGATCCATCACGTGACGAGCGGGGGGCATAGCCGAATCGGCGGAACCGGCGTGGGCGGCGGGACGTTGCTCGGCTTGTCCGCTTTGTTGACCGGCATCGCTGATTACAGCGAAATCGTGAGCCGGTCGCGACAAGGCTCGCGGGAGACGATCGACCTGAAGGTCAGCCACATCTACGAAGGAGCCGAACCGCCGATCTCGGGCGATTTGACCGCCAGCAATTTCGGCCGTGTGTTGCGAATGGGTCAGGATCAAGGGGAGTTTGGCGGCAAGGAACGCTCCACAAGTTCGGCAAGTACGGCGGGGGGCAAAGGCAAGGAGGCCGGAATGCAGGCAAACGGCGCCCCGGCTACCGCCAACGTCCCTGGTCATGGCGTCGACGATCTGCTGGCCTCCGTCGTCGGGCTGGTTGGCGAGACCGTCGCCACATCCAGCGTACTCGCCGCAGGCCAATGCGGAGCCTCCACCGTCGTATATATCGGCTCCTCCTTTGTCGACAATCCGCTGCTAGCGCAAATTGTCTCCGACTACACGAGGTTGCGTGGCGCGGAGCCGGTCATGCTCCAAGACGGCGCGTTCAGCGGCGCGATCGGCGCCTTGCAAGCGTTGCGGGAGTTGCCGGCGGTCTAGCAAACAAAACAAGATGTAAACACTATGTACCAAGTTGATTCCAAACTTCCAGCGCACTGAGCAGTGCATGGGTATCCCGCCGCCGACCGCGCATGTTCGTGGTCAATTGGATCAACTCAAACGCTTCATCGGGATGAACCCATTTGACGGCTTCTGTTTCATCATCGTGTTCGGTTACGTGTCCTGTGGGTTTCATTAAATAGTAAAATGTCGTGCAAGTGTCCGACGTGAACGTCCCAGGAATAGGAGCGACGATCTCGGATTCGCAGCCGGTCTCTTCCCACACTTCCCTGAGCGCGGTTTCCTCCGGAGATCGATCCTCTGCCTCTTGTCCCCCTTTGGCAAACGTCCAGACGTAGCCGCCCCAATGGTTAGTCGGGCTTCTGAGCAGCACTTCCCCCTTCTCGTTAAAGACAATTCCGCCGTACGCGACATCTTTATCACCGTGACCTGCACTACCGCTTTCTTGATGGTTCATCCTGTGTTCCCACTCAAGTTCTGCCTCAATCCGATCATTATCCATGTGAAAATCATCAAATTCCGTAATCCCCAGTTTTTCTTTGATTTTTCGTAAATCTTCAGCCATATTCTTGTTCTTTTGATATGTAATCCAGACTAACCCATAGATAAGAGCTGCAATGACAGTCCCTCCATACGGGCCTGTCACGAATGATACCAGACCTGCCAGAATGACGACGATAATGAATTCGAAAAAGGCCACAAACTACGTCCCCTCTCCAACATTACAAACCAGTATTTCCTTAAGCCTACCATAAACTTCTTCCATGAGGCTACAAACCAACCTTAACAAAATAAACAAGCCAAACCGCAAGCTCTTAAGAAGCTTGCGATTTGGCCAATCAACCTTTACTCAGGGTGCTCACGCTCGCAGGAAGCGGTTGTGAACATATTCAACGGAAACAAAGTCGGGACGTCTTTGCCGGGAACTTGTACGAATTCGACAAAATCGATGCCGCTGCGAATCAGCTTGCCGTGAAACTCACCCATGTCTTCGGCGGTTGCTGTCACATCAAACGGTCGAGTCATTCGGGCAACGGAATGCAGCTTAATCAAGAACGAAGTGTTGAAGAACACACGGGTTGTCCCTACAACGAAGCTGTCCGGGCAAATTTGCCGCAACACACCCGTCGTATTGGTCAATGGAAAGCCTGGCGAAAGCACAGTCACTTTCTTGCCGAGTACAGACTGCAGCCGCTTGTGCAGAGTGATATTTTGCCGCGGTGGGCAGCCTTGCAATCTTATGCTCATTTTTTTCACGCTCCTTTCTGCATGGAGTTGAGTTTTTTTACAGTATATGTGCAGCGTGGCGCAAGGGATTGGACTTGTATTTTGATTTCCTTTTTGGCGCATATGTTTCTTTATCTTGTAAGAACTTCGATCCTGCAGCGGTTATAATGGGAGCAAGATTGTACACTATTGCAGAGGAGCTTGGAATGATGAACGTGCACAAAATAGGCATCATTATGAACGGGGTCACCGGACGGA
Source organism: Paenibacillaceae bacterium (assembly GCA_020697475.1). Taxonomy (GTDB): domain Bacteria; phylum Bacillota; class Bacilli; order Paenibacillales; family NBRC-103111; genus JAJFMO01. Next base: position 13,620 of record JAJFMO010000013.1, read on the forward strand.
TGGGGACGAACCAGCATCTCATTCGCTCGATCATCGCAATTCGCGAGCAAGGCGGCGTCAAGCTGCCCGATGGGTCGACGATTATGCCGGAGCCGGTGCTGGTCGGTCGCCAGGAGCATAAACTCGAAGCGCTCGCCAAGGCACACGGGTTGACCCGTTGGAACACGAATTTGGACGAGTGTCTGGCTGATGCCGGCAATCAGATTTACTTCGATTCGCAGACGACCGTGCTGCGCGCCGAAAGTGTTAAGAAGGCGATCGCCGCCGGCAAACATATTTATTGCGAAAAGCCGACCGGTTCCACTCTTCAGGAGTCGTTGGAAATGGCTGCACTTGCCCGCCAAGCCGGGGTCAAAAACGGCGTTGTTCAAGACAAGCTGTTTCTGCCCGGTCTGCTCAAGCTGAAGCGGGTCATCGATTCCGGCTTCCTTGGTCGAATTCTCAGTGTGCGGATGGAGTTCGGCTACTGGGTGTTCGAGGGCGACTGGCAGCCGGGCCAGCGGCCTTCGTGGAACTACCGCAAGGAGGACGGCGGCGGGATCATCGTCGATATGTTCGCTCATTGGCGGTACGTTTTGGATCATCTTTTTGGCGAAGTTCGTTCGGTGTCCTGCCTTGGAATTACCCATATTCCGCAGCGCGTGGATGAAGTGGGCAAGCCTTACGATTGTACGGCCGAGGATGCAGCCTATGCGACGTTCGAGTTGGACGGCGGTATCGTTGCCCAGGTCAATTCGTCTTGGACGGTGCGCGTGAATCGCGAAGAGCTGCTGACGATCCATGTGGACGGCGTCGAGGGTAGTGCGGTCGCGGGTCTGCGCGAGTGCAAGGTGCAGCATCGGGTGAATACGCCGAAGCCGGTGTGGAATCCGGATATCCCGAATCCGTTCAACTTCCGTGAGCAGTGGGAGAACGTGCCGGAAAATCAGGTGTTTGAGAATGCGTTCAAGATCGAGTGGGAGATGTTCCTGAAGCACGTTGTCTGCGATACGCCGTTCCCGTGGGATTTGCTGGAGGGCGCCAAGGGGACGCAGCTGTCCGAGCTTGGGCTTCAGTCGTGGGCGGAGCGCCGCTGGATCGATGTTCCGGAATTGAAGATTTAGTTTACTGTTGAAAAAAGGAGGGGAATCCCATGGCCATAACTTTACGTTTACCGCAAAAAGACCGGACGTTGCGCGACTACACGCTCGTTGGAGGGACTCCGGTGGCTCCGGTTGCCGGCGTCCCGCTGCAAAATCGGATCGCGTTCTCGGCGGCGCACGTCGTCTGCGATCCGTTCGCGGACGCCGATCCCGGCTCGAACGCGCAGATTGATTGGGACGGA
>JAJFMO010000014.1 GCA_020697475.1 Paenibacillaceae bacterium
GATGATTTTTCCTAAAAGTCCGCACCAGGACGCGGCGTTTCAGGTTATTCAGACTCTGACGTCCGATGAGACTCAGACGATGCTGAACAAGAATGGCCGCCTGACGGTGCTGAACTCGAACGACATCAAGAATCAGTTCGCCTCCGATCTCAAGAGCTTCAAGGGCAAGAATATTCAGTCCGTATTCAAGCTGAAGCAGGCGCCCGGCGTCGTGCTCTCCGATTATGATGTGGAGCTGAAGAAGCTCATCCAGAACGCGGCTAAAGATATGGCGCAGAACGGCAAAGACGTCAACACGGTGCTGCGCGAGGCGCAGGATAAAGCGGAGAAGGCGATGGCGGAAGTGAAGTCGGGCGGGAAGTAAGTGAATTTGCGGTAATCGGTTAAAAATGTGTCAGGAGGTCTCGAAATGACAATCAAACTTGGGTTTGTCGGAACAGGCACGATAGCCAACAGCCATTTGGTCAACCTAAAAGAGATGCCTGGTGTGAGCGTTACCGCCTTTTGCGACCTGCAGCTGGAACGCGCCGAAGCGGCTGCCAGAGAGTGGACATCCGCCAAAGCGTATCGAAAAATGGACGATATGTTGGACGACCAGAAACTGGACGGCTTATACATCTGTGTGCCGCCGATGGCGCACGGAGAGTTGGAAATGAGCGCCATCGAACGAGGCATCCCTTTCCTGGTCGAAAAGCCGGTCGGACTGGATATGGAACAGGCCCGGAAACTGGCGAGTAAAATCAAAGAGAAGGACTTGACGACAGCCGTCGGTTATCAATGGAGATACCGGGATGCCGCCGTGAAAGCCAGGGAGTTGCTGCAAGAGCGCAAGCTGGGCATGGCGCTTGGCTACCGGATGAGCGGCTTGCCCGCAACGCCTTGGTGGAGGCGGATGAATATGTCGGGCGGGCAATTCGTCGAAATGACGACCCACATCGTTGATCTGCTTATTTATCTTTGCGGAGAAGTGGAAGAGGTGTACGCGGCGTTCGGCCTTCGGGTGAAGCAGGAGGAAGTGGACAATATCGATATCCCCGATGTCGGGACCGTATCAATGAAGCTGCGCAGCGGAGCGGTCGCCACGATCTCCAACACATGCATGCTTCCTTTCGGACATAAGATCGGGCTGGATCTGTACACCAATCAAGGGGTGATCTCAATTACACCAACCGGCATGTCGAATCGAAGCGTCCGTGGGACGGAAGAGTTCACTTGCCGCAATAAAGGGGGACTTCCCGAGGATGAGGCGTTTCTGCATGCGATCCGTACCGGGGATCGTTCCCGCATCTTAAGCCAATATGAAGATGCGCTGCACACTTTGGACGTGACATTAGCTGCGAACGAATCGGCATCTACCGGGAGTCCAGTCAAGCTGGGATAGGCCGGCCGAACGTTTGGGACGCAAACATTTCTGTTGGGATTTTGTGCGAATTGTGGTAAGATAGCTTTTAACCAGTTTCAAAAAACATCTCTCGGGGCAGGGTGCAAATCCCTACCGGCGGTGATGCTCCCGCTCATTGAGCGGGGCTTAGCCCGTGACCCGGATCTTCCCGCGTTGACGCGGTGAGATCCGGTGGATTCGGTGAAACTCCGGAGCCGACAGTAATAGTCTGGATGGGAGAGAGATGGGTATGCGTCTGGTATAGGTGTGTTGGATTGTTCGTTTTTTCACAAGCGAGATGCGTTTCGGCGCTTTTCCTTTGAAGAGACGTTTTTTCGCCTATGCCGATCAAGCTTGTGCAACTTGCGCAGCTACAACGTGTATTTGCGATGCCTTCTTAAACAGAGGCATCTTGATCCCAAGCCCCTTCATCCCATGAAGGGGCTTTTGATATTGCGTTACAAGAATCGGGGGCGGTGAACGATGTTGGGACTGAACGATGAACATTATATGCGCATAGCTTTGCAGCTGGCGGAGGCTGCCGTCGGGCAGACGGGGATCAACCCCGCTGTCGGCAGCGTCATCGTGAAGGACGGCAGAATCGTCGGGCTCGGCTCCCACCTGCGACGAGGCGAAGCGCATGCGGAGATCCACGCGTTGAATATGGCGGGAAGCGAGGCGCAAGGCGCCACCGTCTACGTGACGCTGGAGCCTTGCAGCATCCATGGGCGGACGCCGCCATGCTGCGAACGGCTGATCTCCGAGCGGGTCGGGCGGGTCGTCGTCGGCTGCTTGGACCCGAACCCGCTCGTCGCGGGCAATGGGGTTCGCGCATTGAAGGCGAACGGCATTGAGGTTGCGTCTGGCGTCTTGGAGCAAGAGGCTGCCTCACTCAACGACGCCTACAATAAATTCATCGTGACGCGTATGCCGTTCGTGACTGCGAAGACGGCGAGCACGCTCGACGGCAAAATCGCCGCGTATACCGGCGACAGCCGCTGGGTCAGCGGCCCCGAATCGCGCGAAGCCGTCCATCGGCTGCGCCACCGCAACCAGGCGATCCTGGTCGGCGTGGATACGGCGATTGCCGACGATCCGCAGCTCAGTTCGCGGCACGCCGTCCCGTCGCTTCAGCCGATTCGCGTTGTCGCCGACTCACAATTGCGGCTGCCGCCCACTGCCAGGCTGCTTCAAGACGCCACCGCCCCCGTCTTGATCTTGACGACCGGGCAGGCGCCGCCCGATCGCCGGCAGCGACTCAGAGACGCCGGCGCTGAGTTGATCGATTGCGGCGACGGTCCGCACGTCGATCTGCAGCAGGCGATGCGCCAGCTCGGGCAGCGCGAAATCGCCTCGATTCTGCTCGAAGGCGGCGGCCGGCTGAACGGTGCGATGCTTGAACAGCGGCTGATCGACAAGATCGTCCTGTTCCTTGCCCCGAAAATCATCGGTGGAGACGAGGCGCCGTCAAGCTTCCGCTTCGCCGGATTCGAGCGGATGGAGCAAGCGATCCGCTTGCAACAGCTAAACATCGAGAGGTACGGGGACGACGTGTGCTTAACCGGCTACCCCGAGTATTCGGAGTCTTCAGAGTCTCCAGAGTCACGGATAAACAGGTAAGTTTCCATTGCTCGACTCTAACGATTGTCATTGACGCTATTTGCTGCTTATTTCCCGATTCCACAGCCTAACGATTGTGAGCGATGTTATTTCACCATTCTGACCCCGTAATGGATCCCGTAAGCCATAATAGCCGCTGTAGCAATCGTTAGAACGGAAAGTAAGGCAATATAGCCGAAATAACGCCTTTGGCAATCGTTGCAGCCCAAGACAACGTAAAGTCACCGTAAAGTCATCGCAAAGTCGACGAAAAATCATCACAACTTGCACCAAAATATCCAAAAGAAACGGGGCGGCGCCCATGTTTACCGGAATCATCGAAGAAATCGGAACGATCCGCAGCATCACCCGTCAAGGCAAGGCGATGGTGCTCGCCATCGGCGCCCGGCGCATCGTACAGGACATCAAGCTAGGCGACAGTGTGTCGGTGAACGGCGTCTGCCTAACCGTCGTCTCCTTCGATTCCGCCGGCTTCCAAGCCGACGTCATGCCGGAGACGTTCCGCGCGACGACGCTTGGGACACTTGCCCCTCACGCCAAGGTTAACCTTGAGCGCGCGATGGCAGCGAATGGCCGGTTTGGCGGCCATTTGGTGCAAGGCCACGTTGATTCGACCGGCACCGTCGTCTCGCGCAAGCCGGAGGACAACGCCGTTGTGTTCCGCATTGCGCCTGCTGACCGCGCCTCTCTGCGCTACATCGTGCCCAAAGGCTCGATCACCATCGACGGCATCAGCTTGACGGTCGTCGATGTGTCGGAGAGCGACTTTGCTGTCTCGATTATCCCGCACACGTTGGCAGAGACCGTGCTGCAGGACCGCAAATCCGGCGATCTCGTCAACCTGGAAACGGACATTTTGGGAAGGTACGTCGAACGGTTCTTGAGCGCCCGATTTGGAGATGAGCCCCGCGCAGAGCGGTTGACGAAACATTTTTTGGCGGAAAACGGATTTCTATAAAGGAGGGAGAACGGCATGTCTGAACATACGAATACCGAACCACAAGCTGCGTTCTCGCGCATCGAAGAAGCGATTTACGACCTCATGATCGGCAAAGCGGTGATCGTCGTCGACGACGAGGATCGCGAGAACGAGGGCGATTTCGTCGCCTTGGCCGATAAGGCCACTCCGGAGATGATCAATTTCATGATCAAGGAAGGCCGCGGACTTGTCTGTGCGCCGATTACCGAGGAGCGGGCGCTCGAGCTCGATCTTCCGCAAATGGTCGTGCGCAACACCGATTACCATGGCACCGCCTTTACGATATCCGTCGATTACTTCGATACAACGACGGGCATCTCCGCCACCGAGCGTTCGCGCACAGTCAAAGCGCTGATGGATCCTCAAACGAAGGCGCAACATTTTCGCCGGCCGGGGCATATTTTCCCGCTCGTCGCCAAGAAGGGCGGCGTCCTGCGCCGCGCCGGCCATACCGAGGCCGCGATCGACCTAGCGCGCATGTGCGGTTCATACCCGGCCGCCGTCATCTGCGAGGTGATCAAGGAGGATGGGGAGATGGCCCGCGTTCCCGACCTTCAACTGCTTGCAGCCAAGCACCAGCTGAAAATGATCACGATCCGCGACTTAATCCACTACCGCAACGAGAAAGAGAAGCTGGTCAAGCGCGAGGTCGAGGTGAAGCTGCCGACCGATTTTGGCATTTTTACCGCGATCGCTTACTCGAACGAAGTGGACCAGAAGGAGCACGTCGCCCTGGTCAAGGGGAAAATCGACCCTTCCCAGCCGACTCTGGTGCGCGTCCACTCGGAGTGTTTGACCGGTGACGTGTTCCACTCCCATCGTTGTGATTGCGGCCCGCAGCTGGACGCGGCGCTCAAGCGCATCGACGAGGCCGGCAGCGGTGTGCTGCTTTATATGAGGCAAGAAGGCCGCGGCATCGGCCTCCTGAATAAATTGAAAGCTTACCGTCTGCAGGAGCAGGGATTGGACACGGTCGACGCGAATTTAAAACTGGGATTCGCCGCCGATCTTCGCGATTACGGGATCGGAGCGCAAATATTGAAAGACATCGGCGTGCGCAAGATGCGTCTATTGACGAACAATCCCCGAAAAATCCGCGGTCTGGAAGGCTACGGGCTCGAAGTCGTGGAACGGCTGCCGATCCAGATTCACGAGAACGAGGACAACGCCAACTATTTGCATACAAAGCAAGAGAAGCTCGGCCACTTGCTTAACTTTTCCGAAGGGATGAACGAAATCAATGGTTAAAACGTATGAGGGACACTTAGTTTCCCAAGGGTTGAAATACGGGATCGTCGTCGCCCGCTTTAACGAATTCATCAGCGGCAAGTTGCTTAACGGAGCGCTTGATGCCTTAAGACGGCACGGGGCGCAAGACAATGAAGTGGAGGTAGCGTGGGTTCCCGGCGCCTTCGAAATTCCGCTGATCGCCCAGAAAATGGCCGAATCCGGCAAATACGACGCGGTCATTACGCTCGGCGCCGTCATTCGCGGCTCGACCCCGCACTTTGACTACGTCTGCAACGAAGCGGCCAAGGGAGTCGCCGCCATCAGCATCAAGACCGGCGTTCCGACGATTTTCGGCGTCTTGACGACCGATTCGATTGAACAAGCGATCGAGCGCGCGGGCACGAAAGCCGGCAATAAAGGCTGGGAAGCCGCCGTTTCCGCCGTGGAGATGGCCAATTTGAGCAAAATGCTGCAAGGCTGATATGGATATATCCGGTTTTTTCCATCTGGATACGCTGCTGTTTCGGGTGGCGGGGCTGGCCATCGGCGTGACGGCGCACGAATTCGCCCACGCCCTTGCAGCCATTTGGATCGGCGATCCGACGCCGCGTGAACAGAAGCGATTCACGCTGAATCCGCTCGCCCATATCGGGGTGCTCGGCACGGTGGTCGTCCTGTTCGGGCCATTCGGATGGGGCAAGCCGGTTCCCTATGATCCTGAGCGATGGCCGCCTATGACCAATCGTGCCCGAACCGCTCGGGTGTGGCTGATCGGACTCGTCGGTCCATTAAGCAATCTGGCACTCGGGCTTTTTTTCTGGTGGCTCTATTTTCACCTTCCCGTCTCGGCCAATGACTACGATTCTTCCGTTATGCAATGGGTCATTCTTGTCAAAGGCTTGCTTCAATACGGCTATATCGTCAACTTGATGATGTTTATCATTCAATTGCTGCCGTTGTTTCCGATGGACGGTTGGCGCATCTGGCGTCAGTTGGCGCCGTCGCGATGGACGTTCGCACTCGATAAATACGAGCGGCTCGTCCTTATCCCTCTGCTTGCTTTAATCATTACTCCATTCGGCCAATACATATTGGAGATGTTATTTTCCGCTGTCACCCGTGCTGTCATGTTCGCTTATTCGGTCGTTTAGCTTAAGAGTCCGGAGAACTACTACCGCTTCGATGGTGGATCATTCTTCCGATCGCTGTTGCCCCCGAATTTCTTTGAATTGACCGTTTAAGCGGTCGAAATTCGAGGGCAAAGGCGACCGCATACGCTTCTTCAGAACGATTCCACCCTCTCCGCTACCTGTTCACCGGACTTTAAGCAGGACTCTTATTTATATTGGAGGACTTGAGCCTTGAAAGTTCTGTACAAGCTGGACGCCTTTGAAGGACCGCTCGATCTGCTGCTGCACTTGATCGACAAGGCGGAAGTCGATATCTACGATATCCCAATCAAACAAATAACCGAGCAATATATGGAGTTCGTGCAGACGATGCAGGAGCTTAAATTGGATATCGCGAGCGAATTTCTCGTCATGGCGGCGACATTGCTGTCGATCAAGAGCAAGCTGCTCCTGCCCAAGCCTCCTGTTGTGGAAGAAGACGCCGAGCTGTTCGACGAAGGGGAAGATCCGCGCGACGAACTGGTTCGCCGGCTGATCGAGTACCGCAAGTACAAGGAGATGGCCGGCCAACTGCGCGATATGGAGCAGGAACGGAGTTTGCTTTACACGAAGGAAGCCGATGATCTGACCCCCTTTGTTCAACAGCAAGTAATTAATCCGGTCAAGGGGCTTGCCGCCTTCGACCTGGTTATCCTGTTCCAGAAGGCATTGCGCAAGATGGCGAGCCGGAACGTTGTGGCCAAGATCCGCCGAGATGAAATTTCGGTTAAAGATCGAATTCGCGAGTTATCGGACTTGCTATCCCGATCCGAAGGGCAAATCTTGTTCTCCAGCTTGTTCGACGAAGAACTAACCCGGGAAGAAATCGTCGTTACGTTCCTTGCGTTGCTCGAACTGATGAAGATGAAGCGGATTGTTTGTTACCAGCACGGGTTGTTTGCGGATATCGTGATCCAGACGAAGGAAGGGGGCGGCATCGGTGAACATGAAACAGCTGAAATCCGTTATTGAGGGGTTATTATTCGTGACGGGCGACGAGGGATTGAGCGCCGCTCAATTGGCCGCGGTGCTGGAACAACGCCCGGAAGCGGTGAACGATGCGGTGAAAGAGATGCGCGAGCAATGGAGTCGGGACGGGCGAGGTTTGCAGATCGTCGAGGTTGCCGGCGCCTACCGGTTGACGACGATCGCCGAGCACGCACCCTACATTGAGAAGCTCGCCACTTCGCCGATTCGCGCTACTTTATCGCAAGCGGCTTTGGAAACGTTGTCGATCGTCGCCTACAAACAGCCGATCACTCGTGTAGAGATCGAAGAAATTCGCGGGGTGAAATCGGATCGGGCGCTTCATACGCTCGTCAGCCGTGAATTGATTGAGGAAATCGGGCGTGCTGAAGCGATCGGGCGGCCGATTTTATACGGAACAACACGTGCCTTCCTCGATTATTTCAATTTGCGCAGCCTCGATGATTTGCCCGAACCGTCGGAATCGAACGCGAACGACCGCCTCGACGATGAGACGGTCATGCTGTTCTCCAAGCTCGATCGCGACGAGGAGCAGCTGTCAATCGATGATGTGAAAGCGCCAGACGGCGAAGGGAACGCATGATTTGGCGTCCCCAGGCTATACTATTTTGCGTAAGCGAAGTTTTGAATGCTTGCGATCTGTATGCTGGGGAAGGAGCACGTTATGGTCTGGTGGACGATTGCGGCGGGGATCGCCGTGTTGGCGCTGTGCGTATGGTTCAGCTCGATTACCGCGACATTTTCTTTTCACAGAGTGCTTAATGATGACAGACTGGCGTTCAAGATCCGGGCGTTGTTCGGGCTTGTACGCTATCACTATATTATCCCGTCGATTCAGTTCAAAGGATTGTTCGACGGCATCTTGATCAAGACGAAGGCAAACACCAGCGCAACCAAACCGGTGCAAGAGCATCAACAGATCGATTTGCCGAAAATTACCGAGTTTTACCGGTCGAGCAGGCGTTTGATTGAGAATGCCGAAGGGTTCTCCGACTGGCTAAGAGACGCGCTTTCCGATTGGCGCTGTGAGCATTTGCGCTGGCATACCCATATCGGCTTGGGCGACGCGCCGGATACGGCGGTGGCTGTCGGAATGGCTTGGGGTGCAAAGTGCTCGCTCTTGCATTATGCGTTAAACCATGTGCAGTTGAAGGCCCAACCGGATTTGGCGGTCGTTCCTCAGTACAATCGCACTCATTTCTCCACAAATCTGTTGGCCGTAGGCCGCATTCGGCTTGGCAAAGCACTGATTGATTCGGTGATCTTGCTGTGGAGAATTTGGAAAGTACGGGGCGGGGTATCAACTTGGCGTAAGATCTTGTTTCAGAAGTGATTTTCGAGAAGTGACTTCGGTAAGCATCTGATAAAAAAACTTCCGACGGGGCAAGCTAACTTTGGTTCAGCAACGTCAACCTTCAAGGAGGAAAATACATGTCAGAACATCCGATACAAGGTTTAATGAAAACCGCGATGGAAAACATCAAGCAAATGGTTGATGTGAACACGATTGTCGGCGATCCCGTAGAGACGCCGGACGGCAGCGTGATTATGCCGATTTCCAAGGTTGGCTTCGGTTTTGCGGCCGGAGGCAGTGAATTTGCCGGCGAATACGAAGAAGGCAAGAACGCCCAAGGGCAGCCGGGCGCCAATCCTCATAACGCCCAAGTGACTTTCCCGTTCGGGGGCGGCAGCGGCGGCGGGGTGTCGATTACGCCGATCGCGTTTCTGGTCGTAGGCAAACATGGTGTGAACGTCGTCCCGCTCGACAACCAAACGCACATCTACGAGCGCTTGATCGATTCGGCTCCGCAAGTGTTCGATAAGATCCAGCGGATGATCAAGAAGGGCGGAACAAGCACGGAGACGGAAACCCAAAGTTACGCCACCAGTGATAGCATCAACAACCCGAATTTCGTTATTTAATGGCGCTAATGAAATAATTTATCCCATTAAATATACTTTCGCTCGGGCAAACCAAAAGAGGCCGTTGAAGCGCATGACGCTTGAACGGCCTCTTTGCGTGCGGACATCCGGGGTCATAATTGAAGGAACGTCACATATACTTGTACAAAAAAATTATTGGGAAGTTGATCAAATGATGCGAAAGTTATTCTTCACGCGATTGGCACTTTTTTTATCGGTTATGCTTGTCTTATCGCTCATTCCGTTCTTAACGCTCTTGCAACCATCCGTATCGGCCGAGCCGGCGACCTTATCAACCCACGCCCAGTCGGCTTCGGTCATCGACGTGCAGTCGGGACGGATTTTGTACAGCCAGCAAGGCGACAAACAGATGCGCATCGCCAGCCTCACCAAAGTGATGACAGCCATTGTCGCCATTGAGCACGGCGACTTGGCAGACCGTGTCTCCGTCAGTTCGGCTGCAGCCCGCAAGGAAGGCTCGTCGGTGTACTTGAAGGCCGGGCAGACGATCAGCCTGGAAAATTTGCTATACGGCTTGATGCTGCGCTCCGGCAACGATGCGGCAACGGCGATCGCCGAGCATGTGGGCGGCTCGGTGGAAGGCTTTGCCTATCTGATGAACCGCGAAGCGAGTATGCTGGGGATGTCTCATTCGCATTTCTCCAATCCGTCCGGCCTTGACGCTCCGGATCATTACTCGACATCCGACGATATGGCCAAATTAACGGCGTATGCATTAAAAAATGCGAAGTTTCGCGAAATCGTCAAAACGAAGGTGAAGCGAGCCACAGTCGCCGACGAGTCCGGAGACTTGCCGGATTACGTCTGGGGCAACAAGAACAAGATGCTCTCGCTGTTTCCCGGCGCCGACGGAGTCAAGACAGGGTATACCAAGCTTGCCGGGCGCTGCCTGATTTCATCCGCGACCCGCGGAGGACAGCAAGTCGCGGTCGTCACACTGAACGACGGCGACGATTGGGCAGACCACGCCCGGGCTTTGAATTATGCGTTTGCCAATTATCCGCTGGCGAAGCTCGTCTCCAAGGGCGAGGAGATCGAAGGGACGAAGTTGGTTTCGGCTGTCGATTACTGGTACCCGCTTAACGAGGAAGAGAAAGCGCATATCGGCCGCAAGACGTTGCTCGGCGATCCTTACTCGCTCGATTACCGCTTCGGAACGTTGGGCCGGTTGCAATTGACGCTGAATGACAAGCCGATCGCGACATTGCCCCTGAGCGGTCCGGGCAAGGATGATTCCGCACGCGGGCAGGCCAATGCGACGTTCAATCAGATGGGCGTCGGAGAATCGGGGGATTCGCCGAATACGCTGCCGCATTTGTTCATCCGTGTCATTCGCGCGCTGTTTCTTGCCGCCTCGCAGGAGTAACGCCAGTCGCCTTATCAAGGGGTCTCATTAGGAGGTTCGCAGCATGGTTAACCTGATTTGGCTGTTTTTCATCGCCGCCGGATTCGTCGTTGCGGCCACGCAAGGTCGGGTCGAGGTAGTCACCAAGGCGGTGTTCGACGGCGCGGAGACCGGGGTGTCGGTATGCCTCGGGCTGATCAGCATCCTCGTATTTTGGCTAGGGATGATGCGGATTGCCGAAGAATCTGGCCTGCTGCACAAGCTGAGCATCGCCTTGCAGCCGGTCGTGCGGTTTCTGTTTCCCGACGTGCCTCGCGATCATCCCGCGATCGGCTATATTATGTCGAATATGAGCGCTAATGTTCTCGGTTTGGGCAACGCCGCGACGCCGATGGGCATCCGGGCAATGCAGGAACTGCAGACGCTGAATCCGGATAAAGAAACAGCCAGCCCGGCGATGTGTACGCTGCTTGCATTGAACACGTCAAGCATTACGTTGATTCCTGCCACGTTGATCGCGATTCGCATCAATTTCCATTCTGCAAATCCGGCGGAAATTGTCGGTACGACCTTGCTGGCTACGATCGTCTCCACCGCTGCAGCGATCTTGGCGGATCGCTGGTTCCGTTCCAGAAGGAAGATCCGACCGCCGACGAAAGGATGAGGTCAAGCTTGCTTTCCATTGTCTCCCTGCTTTCCGCTTGGGCGATCCCCGTTATCGTCGTCTTCATCCCTCTGTATGCGGCTTACCGCAAAGTACCGGTGTACGAATCGTTCGTCGACGGGGCGAAGGACGGGTTCGATACCGCCGTGAAAATCATCCCCCATCTCGTCGGCATGCTGGTCGCCATCAGTGTGTTTCGAGCCTCCGGAGCAATGGAATTGATTTTGGGCGCAGTTCGGCCGTTGATGGATCGATTGGGGGTGCCCAGCGAGGTGCTGCCGCTCGCCATCTTGCGCCCGATTACAGGCGCAGGCTCCCTCGCTTTCACCGCCGACCTGATGAAGCAATTCGGCCCGGATTCGATGATCGGCCGCATCGCCTCCACCGTGCAGGGGAGCACCGACACGACACTGTACGTGCTCACCGTCTACTTCGGCGCAGTCGGCATCCGCAAAGCCAGCTATGCGCTCAAGGTCGGGTTGTTTTCCGATTTGGTCGGTTTTGTCGCTTCGATTGTTGTCTGTTATCTTGTGTTTTCTCATTGACTGAGACACTGCCCTGAAGTATGCTGATTTCAAGTGAAACCAGCGCATTTCAAGGGTTTTATTTTTGAGAGGAGGGAATTTATAATCGTGAAACGAATAACGCTGTTACTGCTGGCGCTTGCAACCGGTTTCACAATTACAAGCGGTTGCAGCATCAGTGGGGACGACGATCCGAATTCGGTCAAAATTTGGATTACGCCCTGGGATACTTTGGCCAAGGAAGAATTTGATCGTTACATTACGGAAGCGGTTGCAAAAAAATACCCCGACATCCAGATCAAAAAGCTGGAAAAACCGATCACCGAGAAGACGTTGAACGAATGGAAACCGAAAGGAATCGTTCCCGATCTGATTGTGACGAGGAGTACGTATTTGTCGGATTTAAAGCCGCTTGGTCTATTGAACGACGTCCAGCCTGTTCTGGACGAAGCCGGTTTTGATCCGAACCGACTGGATCCGAATGCGCTGGAATCCGTTAAGAATGCGAGTGGAGGGGAATTTCTGGCCGGCATTCCTTTTACTCGACAATTCAACGCTTTGTATTACAACAAGGACATTTTCGACAAATTCAAGGTGCCCTACCCGAAAGACGGATTGACTTGGCAGGAAGTCGCCGAAGTCGCCTCGAAAGTAACGAAGAAGGAAGGGGAGACTCAATATCGCGGCATGGAGCCCGATTTGATTGGGGTGCCTGCTTCCGAGCTGCGTGCCGCATATTTCGATAGGCAAACGGGCCAGCCCTTGGTGAATAATACTACATGGAGAACCGTATTCTCGGCGATCAAGCCGATCTACGATATTCCCGGCAATGAGGAGAAGACGGAAGTGGGCGGTGCTTTCCATCAATTTTTTGAAGAAAAGCGGTTGGCCATGGTGGGGGGCGAGAATTGGCTGCGGGAGCTTGAAGGGATGAAGGACTTGCCGAATTGGGACATGGCTTCGTATCCGACATTCCGGGAAGCGCCTTCCGTTGGACCGCAGTTCGACAGTCATGTGATGGTCGTTACGGAGAAGAGCAAGCACAAGAAAGAAGCGGGTCAAATTATCGAGACGCTGCTTTCCAACGAGGTACAGACGGACATGTCCAAGAACGGCAGAGTTTCCGTCCTGTCGAGCGGCGCCATCCGGGATGTGTTCGGGAGCGAAGGTCCCCTGTTGAATGGCAAAAATATTCAAGCCTTATTCAAGACGACTCCGGCCAAACCGATCGTTCCCATGGAGAATGATCATGAAGCGGGAATCGTGATGGACACCGCAATGAGGCAAGCCGTCATGGCCAAGCAAGATGTCGATCAGGTGCTTGGCGAAGCGCTCGACAGCATGAATCTGTTTATGTATTTAAAAAGATAGGAAGAGAAGGAGTGAAGGGAACAAACGAGAAAGGAGGTGAACGTATGAGCTCTCCGCTCCGTTTGTTGCTATTGGAGAATGTTCGATTGAGGGAATAACTTGGCGCACTTAAGACAGGAGGTGAAAGCAACCGCAAGTCAAGAAGAAGGAGGAATGATTAATGGTCAAAAACATGCTGCGAATTTCCGCCGTATGCGTACTTATGTTGGCTGTGCTTCTCGGCTTAGGGCAATTCGGAGCGAAAAGCGCCGAGGCCACCACTAGCTATTTGAAGGTCCATATGGTGAACGTAAGCGGCGCTGCGTTTATCGTTCAGCTTCCCAATGGGAAGGTCATGGTCGTGGATGCGGGAGTAGGAGCGGATCAATCGATATTTTTCAACAAGCTGGATTCACTCGGCATTACGAAAATAGATTATTTGGTCGGCACGCATCAGCACAGCGACCATATCGCCATTTTCAACAATATTCTCAACAATTATCAAGTTGGCGGAGTGTATTTCCCCAACAACACCCCTTGCAACTCGACCGATTGCTCGTATATGTTGAGTGCGGCGCAGAAAAACGGCGTGACGGTTCATCGGATCAACAGAGGCGGAGAAATTTTTGCGGACACGACCGTTAACGGTTTGTCGCTAACCAATCATATCTATGCACCGGGCAATTCGGACGATTACAGCAGCTATTACAGCCCGGGCACGACGCAATACACCAACTCGTACTCGCTCATCTACCGGATCAAATACGGGAGCGAAGGAATCATGTTCACCGGTGACGCGATGCCCCCGGCCCAAGCGAATTTGATCGCCAGCTATGCGCTTGACGGGAATCAGGTGTTCACGGCTCCTCATCACGGTTACAGCGGTTCGGTGTCGGACGACTTCCTGAATTATGTTCAATCCAAATCGTTCGATAAAGTATTGATTCCGAATCAGAAAGATTACGGAACGGTCATGACATTCAAGTCCCGGCTGCAGACGAGAAGTCTGCCTTACTGGAGCAATCAGTACAGCGGAGATACGTTGGTTCAAACGGACGGAGTTTCGGCGTGGACGGCCAGCAAGGCTGCTGAAGTGCATTAACGTTGAATGTCGCGTCCCCGGCGCATGGCGTCGGGGAAGCGGATACACTTACGGAAAACACGAACCGGAAAACACGAACCGGAATACACTAACGTTTCCTCGTGCACCTCGTTTCCCCCCGCTTCATAAACTAAAGCAGTCCACTCGCATTCGAGGTGATCTGCTTGACTTATTCCGGTGTTATTCTTCATCATTCCGTGTGCCCGAAGATCAACGGCAAAGGCTACGATTTCTTTATTACCGAGCAGGCCGGCATCATCCCCGCCACTTTACGGACCGATCCGAACTATATTCACATTTGCCTGGAAGGCGATTTCAGCACCACTCCGCCCACCTCCGCTTCCAAAGCCTCCTCCACCGCCGCATCTCCAACCCTGCCTCACTCCAACGTTCCCGACCGCGCACTGCAACTATTCATGTTGAACAAACTTCTCCTCAGACTTTCCGCCCGCTTCGGATTTCCCGCGGATTCGGTGTTCGTGCATTCGCCGACGTGCCCGGGAACTGCGTTCCCATGGAGCGAACTTGTGATTTCCGCTACCGACGGGTATCATTGAGGTTGTGCGCGGCATACGAATTCGTCGCACATCCATAGATGAGGTGACGACGGAGAATGCAAGAGAGATTGCAAAAAGTTTTGGCCGA
>JAJFMO010000429.1 GCA_020697475.1 Paenibacillaceae bacterium
CAACCTGGACAGCAGTATCGTCACTCAATACGACTCCTATTTCCAGAACGGCACGTTGGGATGGTTTGACACGTCGGCGGAAATTGAACCTCGAAGCGGAGGGTTCAGCAAATACGACCTTTTTACCCAATACACCTTGCCGGGGAAAACGGTAGGTTACCGCGAACCGTGGGCCGACGCCTGGGGCTTACACGGGACGATCGTGGACTCCAGGTGGGATACGCCACCGCAATGGAATTATTGGAGGTTGCTAAGCGATTTGAGCCTCGGCATCTCCTATGTGGCGGTGTACGGAAACGATCTGGATGTGATGGAGAATAACCATCGCAAGGACGAGAACGGGAACAGCATCAATTTGCCGGCTACCATACCGGGAACGACGACGGACAACTATCAGGACGAGTTCCGGGATGCGATTCATTTTGCAGCGAAATATGCGGGGTATCATAACAGCCCGGGCTCGGCGCCCGGCGGATGGGTGGCGTTTCGTGTAAGCAAGTCCGACCCCAACTACACGGACTATACGTTCCTGATGTCGCTGCTTAATCCTTCGGTCACGACGGGGATGGATGCCCGTGACGACGGAACCGCGGTTCCGACAGGCAGCGGCTATACCCACTTGACTATCCCCGGCCAGTATTCGATCGGACCTTACTATCAGAGGTGCGGATCATGGGCGCGCAAGCTGTTGGGCGGCAAGACGATGCAGTTGCAGATGCGCGACTCGCTGGTGGATACGATCAATCGTTCGAGCACGAAGAAAATCAATGTGACGTACTACGATCAGGACAATAGCGGTACGATTACGCTGCAGGTCAACTATGGCGGCACGAAGTCGTTTACGATCGATGTCAAAGACACGAAGAAGTGGATCACCAAGACGATCGATGCAAGTAACGCCACTTTCGTCGACGATGCCGACGGCGCGAACGTTACGCTCAAGAGCATCGGCGGGCCGACGATTCTGCACATGGTGGAAGTGACGAAGTAAAAGGTTTATGCAAGGCCTTCACAGCAGCTGCTGTGGAGGCTTTTCTTTTGCAGCGAGTTTACGCAGCATTTTCCGCTGTTGCAGTACCCCGACTTTAAGTGCAAAATAAAAGGAGTTCACTACATAAGGAGGCCTTCTTCATGTCGAGAAACCAAAAGCCGAACATTTTATTTTTGATGGACGACCAGCATCGCTTCGATTACTTGGGCTGCATGGGCGCCGGGTTCGTCCGCACGCCGAACATCGACAGCTTGGCCGAGCGAGGAACGCTGTTCACCCACTGCTTCACGAACTCGCCGTTGTGTGTACCGTCTCGCGTATCGCTCGCCAGCGGATTGCTGCCGTCCCGGCTGGGCGCGTTGGACAATGGCGTGTACTTGCCGCCGAATATCACCACGTTCTATCAACGGCTGCGGGACAACGGTTACCGCGTCGGGTGCGTCGGCAAGCTCGACTTGGGCAAGCCCGATCCGTACAATGGCCGTTACGGGGATCGCCCGTGCGCTTACCAGTGGGGCTTCACCCATCCCGAGGAATGCGAAGGCAAGATGCACGCCGGCCAGTCCGCCACGCCGATCGGCCCGTACTCGCATTATTTGCAGGAGCGGGGATTGCTGGGCGATTTCCACGAGGATTACAAGAAGCGCGCCAAGAACGGCCATTCGCTCTGCTACTGGGACTCCGTCCTGCCAACAGAGGCGTTCGCGGACAGTTACATCGGCAGACGCGCCGCGGAATGGATCGACAAGGCGCCGGACGATTACCCATGGTTTTACTTTGTCAGCTTCGTCGGTCCGCACGACCCGTACGATCCGCCGACCGAGTACGCCGACAAATACCGCAATGCGGAGATGCCTGCTCCGATCCACGATTCTCTTGAGGACAAGCCCGGATGGATTCAGCGGAAAAAGGTGACGGACGACCCGGCCAAAATCGCCGAAGCTCGCCGCCAATACTGCGCCGCCACCGAGTTGATCGACGATCAGATCGGTCAGATTTTGCAAGCGTTGGAGCGCCGCGGCATAGCGGACAACACCTATATCATTTTCGCCAGCGATCACGGGGAGATGCTCGGGGACCACGGCTTGTTCCAGAAGTCGGTGCCTTATGAAGCCGCCATCCACGTACCGCTGATCGTAGCCGGTCCAGGCATCGCCGCCAATCAAGTGTCCGACGAGATGGTGGAGCTGATCGACCTGAATCCGACGGTATGCGAGATGGCCGGCCTGCCACGGCAGCAGAATATCGACGGGCGATCGTTCCTCGGCTTGCTGACAGGCGAGACGGATGGGCATCGGCGGGATATTTTCACGATGGAATTCAATTTCCGCTGCGTGCGAACCGCCAAGTACAAGCTTGTCGAGCACTACAACGACATCCGGGAATTGTTCGATCTGGAGAGCGATCCGGACGAGTTGCACAACATCGCCGATCGCGAACCGGGAGTCGTCCAAGAGTTAAGCAAACGGATGCGGCAACGGATTTTGGAGAACGCGACGTATCGCGGGTAGTGGAGTAGGCGGGTAGTCGGGTTGGCGAGCAGCCGAGTAGCCGAGTAGCCGGGTAGTCGAGTAGCCAAATAACCCGCCGCCTTCATGTCGTATTAGCGCCAACAAGCAAATTCCTGCAAATGTGCAGGAATTTGCTTTGATTTTCGGCGTATTATCGAAAATTGCTGCATTTGTGCAGGAATTTGGGGCGATTTTCCGCGAATACTCCATTGACCAAGGAGAATTCCTGCACTTTTGCAGGCTTTTGTCCAAATCGCCAATTGAGGGCGCCAAATTCCTGCATTTTTGCATCAATTCCCCGTTCCCTGACTCACGATTCCCCCAGACTCCACCGACACTACTCAAACCCCTCAACTCATACACCCATACCCCCGGATCTCCAAGACTCATCCGAATCTACTGATGCCTTCATTTTCCCCGTCTCCATATTCTCCTTTCTCCAACTCCACCGACCAGCACCAGAAGTCCCAACAAATCAACAAATTCAATGATGATCATCCAGTGCTAGGCCGAGCAAGAGTTGATCCTTCCAGAATAGCGGTGGCACGTTCAGGGAGTAAAACCGGAACCGCCAAGAGCGGGATGTATTTCACGAAACGTCCTCCTCTTTATTGAAATCGGCGGTTCCCTGCAAGAAAGGATCGTCGATTTGTGCTAATAATCGTTGTTTTGGCATCTGGTCAATCTGCGGCGGGACTTCTACAATGGGAAGGTAGGCGCTTACATTTGTATGAACGGAGGGTATTATGAAGCACATAGCGATCGGCAAATGGGGGTTGGCGATGGGGGCGGTGCTGCTGGTGCTGCAACTGTTGGCCGGCTGCGGCGGCCAGGCGGCGGAACAGGCAGGCGGGGCGGCCGGCAACGACGGCAAGGCGGCGGGCAAGGAAGCGGGGCAGCAGGCGGGTAAACCGGTTGAGCCGAACTTTGGCACCGATCCGGTGACGATCAGCGTATTGACGGCGGATACCGATATGGACATCCAGGCGATGCTGATCGATCCGGTGAGTAAGAAGTATCCTTTTATTACGTTGAATATTCTCAAGCGGGGCAAAGGCAACTCCATTCCGGAGCTGATCGCCGCTGGCGAGCTGCCGGACTTGATCGCCAATTGGACCGGGGGGCTGACATCCCAGATTCAATACGGCATTTTCTTTGACATTTCCCCGCTGATCAAATCGCACAACGTCGACCTTTCGCGTTTTCAACCGAACGCACTGGATTCGATGAGGAAGGCGACGGACAATCAATTGTTCGGACTTCCGTTCAACATGCAGTTTTTCGCGATGTTCTACAATAAGGATATCTTCGATAAATTCGGGGCGCCGTATCCGAAGGACGGGATGACTTGGGAGAGTGCCATTGAGCTGGCGAGAAAGGTGACCCGCGAGGATGGTGGAGTGCAATACCGCGGCCTCGACCCGGACGGGATTGAGCGGATGGGCTTGTCGCTGTCGCTGGAATCGATCGACGGGAAGAATGATCAGCCAACGGTCAACAACGATCAGTGGAAAAGGGTGTTCGAGCTCGGCAAGCAACTGTACTCGATTCCGG
>JAJFMO010000430.1 GCA_020697475.1 Paenibacillaceae bacterium
AAGGGTTAGAACGTGGCCCGAAATGGCGATGATGTGCAATAAGGTTGGTTGGGTAAGGGCGGTGGCGGGCGTTGAATGCGAGTATTTGGCGCTCTATTTCAACTTTGCCGAATTACAGCAGCTTGATTGCAGACTCACGGCGCTGTAATTCGACTTTGCCGAATTGCAGCAGCGTGGACGCAGACTTATGGCGCTCTAATTCGACTTTGCCGAATTACAGCAGCTTGATCGCAGACTCACGGCGCTCTAATTCAATTTTGCCGAATTGCAGCAGCGCAGAAAATAGGCGAAGCGGCCGGCAATCCGCCGACCGCTTCGCTTCTCACACGTATGGGTTGTGTTCCTTCTCGTAACCGATCGTCGTCTTTGGGCCGTGTCCCGGGTACACCTGCACCTCGTCGGGCAGCACGAATAGCTTGCGGTGGATCGAGTCGTGCAGTTCCCGCGAGCTTCCGCCGCGCAAGTCCGTCCGCCCGACGCCGAGCCGAAACAGCACATCGCCGCCGAACAGCCGGTTGCCGTGCAGAAAGCTCACGCTGCCCGGCGAGTGCCCCGGCGTGTGCAGCACCTGAAAGCGAACGCCCAGCAATTCCAGCGTCTGGCCATCCTCAAGCGCGTACTCCGCCGGATCGCACTCGATCGGCGCACCGAGCTCGGGCCACGTCGCCGATCCGTTCTTGCGCGGGTCGGTCAGCCAATCGGCTTCCGCGTCGTGCAGATACACCGGACAGCCATGCTGCTTGCGGACCGCCTCCACCCCGCCGATATGGTCAAAGTGCGCATGTGTCAGCAGAATCGCCTCCACCTGAAGGCCGGCGAGGCGCTTCAACAAGCTTTGCGGGTTCATACCGGGATCGATCACCACCGCTTGCTTGGTGTCCGGGCAGGTCAACAAGTAAGCGTTCGTGGCAAGCGGCCCCAAAGCGAACGGCTCTATGCGAAACATTTCGTCCAAAACATTCATTCCTTCCTATCGTCCATCACCCATTAAGCTTAAAACCCGGATATCAAATTCCGAAGCTCTTTCACAATCACTTGCTGGTAGCCAAGCCCTTCGCCGTATTGCCGTCCCATCTCTGTCCGCGCAACCTTGATGTTATCGTTGTAATCGGGCGCCTCGCGGTCCGGGTTCTCCTCCTTAAACTTGCGCATCACCGATTGCACGTGGTCGGGACGCGGCCCCCAGTGGCCCAGCACATGACCGCCCGTATCGGTGAAGATGACGATCGGAATCGCGCGACCGCCCATCGTCAGGAACTGATCCATCGCGTCGGTGTTCTCCTCCATGATGAGCACTTCGACTTTCATCCCCGAATTTTCAAGCGCCCGGAACACAGCAGGCACATTGCGCACCACATCTCCACACCAATCCGCAGCCAAGATCAGGCAACGCAAGTCGTCGCGGTCGTTCAGCGACTCAAAGTATTGTTGATCCGCCTCATCACTCCAAGTAAACCCGTTGTAGTACTCCTCGAACTTCTCTTTATTCTTGGTCATGCCATCGATGAATTGTTGCGGCGACAGCCCTTTGTTGAACTTGTCGAACAGATTGACAGCCATTGCGGCACCCTCCTTTGGTTTAACCTTCCTCCCCATATACTAGCAAAATAACCCCACAAAGTGTAGCTGCGCCTCGAAGCTGCAAAAAACAAGCGACCACAAAATGGCCGCCAACATTATCCGTGCATCTGCAACGCCGAATTCAATGTGTAAGTCGATACTTTCGTTTGCTTGCCCTTGACTTCTTCCTCAGGCATCTCCGTTAACTCAAATCGCGCTGATGAGAATGTCGACTCCGAATTTGCGTGTCAGCGTCTCAATACGGGATGCCGTATTGACAATATCTCCAATCACTGTGTACTCCAACAAATCCTGACTTCCAATTACCCCGGCAACCACCTGGCCGTAATGGATGCCGATTCCAAACTGCAGCTGAGGAAATCCTTGTTCTGCCAATTTGCCGTTATATGTATGCAACGCCCTTCTCATGGCCAAAGCTGCGTTTACCGCATCCGGCGTTTGCCACGGATTCGGCTCTGGAACGCCGAACAAGGCGAGCAGCCCGTCTCCGATAAACTTGGACACGTGTCCGCGATGCTCCTTGATCACCCGGTTCATTTCCCGAAAATATCCATTAAGCATTTGCACCAGTTGCTCAGGAGGCAAATGCTCGCTAATCCCTGTGAAATTGACCAGATCGGCGAATAATATCGTCACATCGCAACGTTCCGCGCTGGTGGACAACCCTTTGGCAATGATGTCTTCAATCACGGAATGGGGAGCAAAGCGGTTGAACGCCAATTGCAAATTTTCCAAATCCTGCAACGAAGTATCCAATGCCATACCCAGTTGCTTGATCTTCCGCTTACAAGCATACCAGCGAACAACCAAGAAGCTTGCCAAGACAATCAGCAACGCCATGGATGTCAATACATAAGCCATGTCACGACTTCTCCATAAGCACGCTGAGTCTGGCCATCAAATTGGCGATCGCCGCGACCCCGAGCACCTCCAGCAGTTCTTCCGAGCTGAGCCCGGCGCTGAATTCACGACATTGCTTTTGAATTTGTTCAGGCTGCATTCTGGCTGTTCCCCGCGCAAAATTGATCACCTTATTGTCAAACGGATCCAGATCATCGGAATGCAGGTAGGTCAGTACCTTGTCCAGCTTATCGCGAGGATACCCTTCGTTCTCAAGCAACCGTGCCGCCTCATCAACCGTAAAGCGACATTCCAAAGTACGGCCAACGACAGCGAGAATCAACGCCTTCGTCCTACGCGGCAATACCGTTGAATCCCAGGCGTCGTCAATCATCGACCGCAATATATGCTGTGCTTCAGGGAGATCGTTAAGCGGTTCCAATATGGCAGCAAACGGCCCTTTATTGCTTATTGCCTGGAATGAGGTTCTCACCTTGCGCATCGTCTTGTTGGCCATATAACCTATGAATGGCCTTACAAACTTGAAGATCGGGCTGCTTACCATCCCTTCCATATTGTCCGGTTGGATGGCGAGGGGGATGGTAAACCTTTTCACAAACAAATTCATGCTGCTGTAAAACACCATTTCCTTTACGGCTTCGCGGGACATACCCGCTGCCTCCAATTCCCGGACGTCTTCTATACCCACCCTCGGGTTCATTCGGGAAAGATTGCGCAGAAGCGCCGTTGCGCGTTTTTCCCATCCGTCCCTTTCAAACATGTACATATTCTGTTCAAGCTTAGCGATTTTATCGTCGCTGAGGCCGTTCAGCTTCATCATCATTCTGGCCATTCCGTAACAGTATCGGCAGGAAGTTTCATGAGCGTTCACAAGATGAATGATGTCCTTGAATTCGCGGCTGATATATTTCAGATGCTGCGTCCCATAGGCGAATACGCCAATAAACCCTCCCACAACCCACGGAAGCGACCCGACATGATAAAAGACTTGTGGCACCATGCCCAGTTTCTGCTTCACTTCTTGAACCAGGTGCGGCCTTCTCTCCGCCAATAGGACGCATTCACTGCTCCATGGCATTACTACGGATTCGCTCATCGCTTCGTCCCTCCTCAAAATTAAACCCTTCAGATTAATGTTACTTGCTCGGCACGCTATGCTCTTGAATCAAGCGGGCGATGTCTTCGACTTCTCCGGGTGCAAGCGACTTTCGCGCACGATGAGTCTTGATATGGTGCAGCAGCCTGTCCGGCTTCAGAGCGACGAACGCCGGGCTCTTGCCGGTCAGCGTACTGTCGGGATGCGTGAAACAAAGGATGCCGGTAACGTCGGCCCTCTTCTTATGCTCGCGCAGAAGCTCCTTCAGAACGTATTCGTGACGATACAGTTGGGCGGTCGGGTCGCCGTGATGGCCTTCCTTACTGCGCACCACCCCGTTTTCCGTGAAACGAATTTCCCCCGACCAATGCTTCGAATCGATATGGAACACCCCGTTCGGCCCGACGACGATATGGTCGAATTCTTGCGCGCCGGCGCCCGCCCGGACGTGTCTGGCGTTCAGCACACGATATTCCTTCCCGATATAACGCAACTGATGCGCCGTTTCCTTCTCTCCCGCATCTCCGTAACGGGCGGTTTTGGTACGGCGTTTACGGAACATTTTGACCAGGAAATAGAGCACAAACAGCACAACAGCCACCACAACGATCGGTTGCACGTAGCCCGCCGCTTTCTCGTTGACCTGCTCCCAGCCCTCCCCGAGCGACTTGCCCAGGTAGATGAACAGGATGGACCACGGAATGATCGCCAGCGTCGTGTAGAAGGTGAAGCGAATGAGCGACATCCGGGCGATGCCGGCCGGGATCGAGATGGCGTGACGAACAACGGGAATGAATCTTGCGGTGAAAATAACTCCGGTACCGTAGCGTTCAAACCATTGCTCGGATAGGTCGAGATGCTTCTTGTGGATGAGCAGGTATTTGCCGTACTTCGCCAGGAACGGCCTGCCGCCGTAACGGCCGACCCAATAGACGAAAATTTGCGCTATTACGCCTCCGATCGTGCCGAACAGCACGGCCATAGGGATGTTCAGTACGCCTTGATAAACGAGATATCCGGCGTACGCCAGGACGATCTCGCTTGGAATCACCTCGATCATCAGCCCGAGCATGATGCCCCAGTAGCCGAGCCCTTCCATAAAGAGAAGGATCTGTTGGATGAATTGATGCATGGTTTCCCTGCTTTCTCTTTTTCTATTAGCCTATTCTATCACACGATACGCGATGCCAACCACAAGCATTTGCCGGTTAGAGACGGGGGGATGACACTATGAAATTGATTTGCTACACTTACGTCACCGATTTTCATTCTTGTTGGCAGAAGTGGAGGAAAAAGGTTTGGAACACGTGACACAGCTCATTATTTTCGGATTGCTAATGGTATGGGTCGTCTATAGGCGAGTGCGGCGATCGATTGGGATGCAGCCGTATTCTCCCAATCGGCTCATCGTCCGGCTGGTGCTGTTCGGCATCGTCGGGGTGTTGATCCTGTCGGCGGCGATTGCCGTTCCGTCACTTGTGCCCGGGGCGATCGTCGGGGTGTTGTGCGGCGTAGGGCTGGCCTTGCTGGCGATCAAATACTGTGTAACGGAGCAACGGGGCGGAGTTTGGTATTATCGCACGCATATTTGGATTGAATCCGCGGTTTTGGCGATTTTCCTCGGACGATTGGTGTACCGGTTGATCGGGGTGTCTCGCGCCGTCGGGGCGGGCGGCTTTCCGGGCGCAGGCGCCGCGGGTGCCGGTGCCGGCGCGGCGGCTGGCGCAGGAACGGCGGGCGGCGCTGGGGCACACGGTGCGGAAGCGGCCGGGGCTGCAATCGCAACCGATCCGATAACCGCCGGCGTTTTCTTCCTGATCATCGCCTATTACATCGTCTATTACGTCTACCTGTTGCGTAAGTTTCGCAAGTGACATGTCCGCCTCGCTTTCCGCATACATTGGTACTGGCCCCCCCTCACCGGCTTGTTAAGCCGACCGGTTGAAGGGCAAGGCCGATTATCGAGGAGGCGAGGGGCTGGGATGAACAAGGTGTTCATTATTTATCGCAGACACGTGTTAATTGCGGCAATTGCCGCCGCGCTGGTGATTGCCGGGATTGTATATTGGACGATGGATCGCAGCATCAGCGTGAGCGGCTCGGATGCGGGACCGGACGGCATTCGAACGATTCATATGGTGACGGGCGAATTCAAATCGACGCACTTAAGCATCTATGGCGTAAACGGGGAAAGCCATCCTTTCTACATCGAAGGAACGAATGTCAAAGGCGAAGTGAAAAAAGGCAAGGAAACGGTCGTCACGTTCACCCCGCAGAAGGAAGGCACCTACCGGATCATCTGTCTGATGCACCCCGATATTGCCCACCATGGCCCGATGATCGGATATATTGTGGTGGATTGAGGATGCGCGAGGAAATTAATCACCGTTTTGTCGGCAAATCTTTTGGAGGATTTTGCCGACAAAGTATCAAATGTTAATTTGTCGCGCATCCAATCTTGTGCCCGCTCCCCCCCGCTCTGCATAGATTATGGTAGAGGGGAGTGGTCGCCGATGAACACCTTTCCGAACTCCAAGCATGAGCCGAAATATCCGACCGCCAGGCAAATTCGCCGGGCATGCAACAGGGAATTGTATCGAACGATCAAGAAGCTGAAAATATGGATTCCACCCGAGCAAATCGTACAGGCGGAAGAGCTTTATTTTCGCCGCGTGGTGATGAATCTGCCGTGGATTGTGGAGCATGGAAGCAATCACAAGCTGCTGGCCGATTGGTGGGCGGAGAATGTATGCCCGGAGATCGCCAAGCTGTGGAACGTGGACGCCGATGTGCTCGAACGGGCGTTTCGCGACGCTTTCGGGGGATAAAAGGGCCAGGAAGCTATGGCGGGCTTCCAGGGCCCTTTTTTTCATTCGATGATGGAGATGGCCGCGGTTGGGGAATGTGGTACAATATGGAGGTTAGGCCATGACTTCAAATAAGGGGATGGAGCGCGCGTGGAGAGTACGATTTTTCATCATGTGGAACGGGTTCGCAGAAGTACGCTGAAGTTGGCCGAAGGATTGGATGAGGCGATGCTGGACGTGAAGCCCGCCGGATTTAACAACACGATTCGCTGGAACTTGGGGCATATCTTGACGACGCAGGAAGGGCTGCTGTTCGGGCGGGCCAATGAACCGATGAACATTCCGGGGCATTATCGCGAGCTGTTCGGCAACGGCACGAAGCCGGCGGATTGGACGGTGGAGCCGCCGACTCTGGCGGAGCTGATCGCGCAGCTTAAGGAGCAGCCGGCAAGGATTCGCGAGACGTTCGCGGGCAAGCTGGACAACAAGGTGGACAAGCCGTTCCAGGAGCTGGAGACGATCGGGAACATCGCGTTGATGACGATTTACCATGAGGGCACACATGTCGGATATATTATGGCGATCAAGAGAGCCATTATCGGAGCGCAGGGCTAAGCCTTGCGTTTCTTTTTTTGTTTAGGGGCGGTGCGGGGGTCTAACCGACAACGATACCGACTTTGCCGTCGTCTACTTGAACTTTGTAACTTTTAGCCCTTACCTTTTCATCAAAAATGGCTTTCCCCGTCCTGATCTCGAACTCCCAACCGTGCCATGGACAGCGCACCAACTCGCCGACCCGACCATATTCGTATTGATATACGCCGGAAGGCAGCGTCGTTCCGCAAATTTTGCCTTTGCACAACGGAGCGCCTTCATGAGGGCAACGGTTCAGCAACGCGAAAAATTCGCCGCCGATGTTATATACACCAATCGATAGGCCTTTGACGTCAACGATGATGTTTGTCCCTTCGGGGATATCACCCGCGTTCGCGACGTAATTGATGGGCATGGCTTGCTTCCCCCGTTATAGTTTATACAGCTTCTTGGCGTTGTCGTAAAAAATTTTTTGTTTCGCTTCCGGTTTAAGCCAGCGCAATATTTCCAACGGAGAGTCGTTGTCCCGGTGCGGGTAGTCGGAGGAAAACATGAGGATGTTTTCGGCGTCGATCATATCGAAGATGGCCAGCAATTGTTTCGGATCGTCAGGCTCCTCGATCGGCTGAGTCGAGAATAGACAGTGATCGCGAATGTACTCGCTGGGCATGCGTTTGAGCCAGGGAACGGTGGATCGCAAGCCTTTGTAATTTTTGTCGAGACGCCACATCAAGTGCGGCAACCAGGCGATCCCGCCTTCGAGCATGACGAACTTCAACTTCGGAAATCTTTCGAATACCCCTTCGCAAACGAGACTGACCAAGTGGGCCATGTAGCTTTGCGACAGGTCGGTGTGCCACTCGAGGTAACGAGTCGGATAGCCGGATGCCGTAGGAGGGTATGCACCGCCCGAGCCTTCGGTGCCGGGGTGAATCGCAACAGGGAGTTCGTGCCGAGCAGCCGCTTCATAAATCGGGTGGAATTGGCGCTGTCCAAGCAATCCGCGATGGGCGCTGCCCATGATCACACCGACCATACGGGGATGATCGGCCATGCGCTCGATTTCCCGGGCCGCAAGCAGCGGATCGTGGCTGGAGACGAGAATCGTTGCGCGGAAAGCGTCGTTCTTCGACAGCCAAACATTAGCCATATAGTCGTTATAAGCGCTGGCGATCGCTGCGCCGTGGTCGGGATCGTGCATCGTCGATACGCCCATCAGGTCGCCGTTCAGGATGGCGTACTCGATATTGTAAGGCTTAAGCAAATCTTCCGCCAGAAAATCGGGATCCGAAGCGGCTGGACCACCCGAGGGCGGTTTGCAGTCTTCGCGCAAGACACCGTGAGGATTGAAATAGCCGGTGCTTGGAAGTCCTGTCCCGGAAGAGGCTACCCTCGACCTCCACGGCTCGGATAAGTATGGCAACAAGTCGCGGGCGCTTCTTAACGAGTTGTGCACATCGACGTCGATGACCATTCTTCCACTGTTCAGCATGAACTCTTCGACTCCTTCAAATCTGGCGTGAGCGGAATTACCGGGACGCGACTTACCGGGACGTGTCATACCGGGATGTGTCATACCGGGACGTGTCAAGACTCATCCGCTTTGGGTTCGGACAACCTCTTGGTCAGCCGGTCGGGGAAATTGACGGTCATGCCATCCACGCCGCAGGCGATCGCGTTCTCCATGTGCTGTGGGGTGGCGACACCCCAGGCTCGGACGGAGAGTCCATGGGATTTGGCGTAATGAACCGCTTCGCCGGTGACTTGATCGGCCTTTGGGCAAATTTGCGTTGCTTTTATGTCTAGTAGGCGGGTGACGGCTTCAGGCGTGATGGCGGGAAGGAGATGGCCGACACGGATGGTGGGATCAAGCTGGCGGGTGGCGTTGACA
>JAJFMO010000431.1 GCA_020697475.1 Paenibacillaceae bacterium
CCCCCTTGATAAGGTTAAAAAGTTGCTTAATGGATAGCCGGACCACTATTCGCGATCCATTGTCCTGTGCATTAGCTTGGCAATCTGATCGGAATTCTCGCTCTGCTGATCCTCAAGTGCGGCAATAACCTTATTCCTTCTTTCCAAAGAGTGGTTCTGACTTAATTTCCATTTGCCCTCCACTCTGTGGATCGTAATTTCGAAGGCCACAATCGCCCCCATTAACGCTTCCATGAACGCGCTGCTCAAATCAACACTCCACGGATTTGGCATCGCCGACTCATAAAAATTCACGGTATTTTCGATGATTAATTGTACACGCTGCTTATCGTTGATAACGTTAAACTTTCCGTAAGCATGAACAGCCACATAATTCCATGTCGGAACCGTATTCGCTTCATTGTACCAGGTCGGCGAAATATACGTATGCGGCCCTTGGAATACGACGATTACATCTTGATTGTCGGCATCACGCCACTGGGGATTGGCCTTCGCCATATGCCCAAGCAACAAACCATGCCCCGTTTCTTCATCCTCCAAGAGGAACGGCAAATGCGAAGCCATTGGTTCGCTGCCTGAATGGGAGAAGAGAATGCCAAAACTGTTTTTCCTAATAAAATCGTTGATTGTTTGGCGATCCGTTACTTCGAATGCTTTTGGCGTGTACATGGCAACCCCCTCGATTTTTATAAATATACATGTATATTTATAAAAATTCAATAACATTCAGAGCGGATGGATCCAAGGCGAGCGGCGAGGATTAAGGGGAGATTGAGATGGGGAAATCATTTCACCAGTTTGTCATAACCTTTCGGATCCAAGCTGTCGGGATCGATCTCGCTGGAAGAGATGGCCTCTTTCCGAGTCTGCGAGTTGCATGATGGACAAATGTAATACTTGGTCAATTTCTTGACGATTTTATGATACTGGGGATCCCGGTCCGTAATATCAAACTCTTTCCGACACATCATGCAGTTCATCAACATTCGACATCACTCCTTCAGCCAAGTAGCCGACCGACCCTATATTCTACTAAGCGTTCCCTTAGCCACCGGATTTGTCCCCGATGGATTCATTCTTCACACTCTATTATAGTCCGCCAGAGCCGGCCTGGAAACACTCTCTACTACCAACGACCACCAACGACCACCAACGACCACCTATATCCACCAAACGCCACCGATGCCCACCGACTTCAAATCATCGACCCATTGTAACGATTGCCGGCGTCGTTATTTGCTCCATTTTTCAGCCATGCGAATTCTAACGATTGCCACGTGCGTTATGTTTGCTATTTGGCTACGATTCAACGAAAATCAGCGAAATAACGTCGCTCATCTTCGTTAAAATCTCGAACGAGGCAAAATACCCGAAATAGCCTCGCCCACAATCGTTAGAACCCCAGCTAATCAATAGCCACTACCGTCCCACCGACTTCCGCGCTTGGCAGCAAAATGTGAAACGTCGTTCCTTGACCAACCTCGCTTTGCAGGCCGATTTCCCCACCGTGAAGCTCCACCAACTCGCGAACAATCGCCAATCCCAAGCCGCTGCCGATATTTTTGCGCGACCGGCCGCGATCCACCTTGAAGAACCGCTCCCAAATTCTTTCCTGATCCGCCGCAGCGATCCCGATGCCGGTATCCGCCACCGATAGACGCAACGAATCATCTTGCCTGTCGGCAGACAGCGTGATTGTGCCGCTATCCGTAAATTTGACGGCATTTTTCACCAGGTTGTTCAGTATTTGTTCCAGTCGCGTCTGATCGGCATAAACCATCGGCAAATTTTCCGCGAGATTCACTTGAATATCCACTTGCTTCTCCGCAGCTTCAGGGGCGAACTTGAAGGCAATTTTATTCATCAAGCCGGCGATATCCACCCTGGTCTTATTTAGCGTGATTTCCCCATTTTCCAGCTTGACCAATTCCATAATATCGTCAACCAGACGATTCATATGAAGACTCTCATGATAAATGATGTCATAATATCTATGCCGGCTTCCCTCATCAATCAAATCGTCCAGCAGCGCTTCCAGGAAGCCTTGCATCGCGGTAAGCGGAGTTCGCAATTCATGAGATATATTTGCCAGAAAATCCTGACGCGTCTGTTCCAGCCTTCTTTTCTCCCCATCGACCTTCTCCAGCTTCTCCGCCATGGAATTGATCGTAGCAGCCAACTCGCCGATTTCGTCCTTCGATTGGATATGAATTCTTTCGCCGTATTCCCCCATGCCGATCTTCGCCGCTGCCTGATCTATTCTCCGAAGCGGGCGGGAAATCGACCACGATAGATAAGAGGCCATCGCCGTGGATAACAAAATACCGAACAAGGTGATCCATAGAATCGCTTCCCGCAAATTCCGGACCGTCTCCTCGATTCCGGTAATCGGCGCATGCAGAACGATTCCGCCATACACGTTGTCGTCTTTTCCCCAAGGCACAACGACAGAAACCATCGGTTGGGTCATTCCCTCGAATTTGAGGTTTTGCACCACATTGCTGCCAACCAATACTTTGGAAACAATCCACGAACTTACATATTTGCCGATCGATACTTCATCCTGCGTCGACATGGCCACAATGTTTCCTTGGCGATCGAACAGCCAAATTCGCGTATCGTACGATTGATCGAAAAAAACAAGCAGATTGCGCACGTTGTCGTTGACCGTTTTTTCCTGCTGAATAGCCAAATTCACCTTCTTTGCCTCACGCAGTAGATCATCTTTGGCCGAACCGACAATATACGACTTGACCAACAAGGACATCAACAGACCGACCGCGCACAGTCCAAGCAATACAGTAAACAGGCAACTGAACAACAACCGTCGAAAAATGCTTTTATCGATACCCAGGATCATAGGTCACCCTTGAATTTATAGCCAATCCCCCAAACGGTTTGCAGCCGTTCGTTATGCCGGGGTCCCAGTCTTTCCCGAATTTTCTTGACGTGAACATCTACGGTGCGGATATCGCCGAGAAAATCGTAACCCCACACATGCTCGAGCAACTGTTCCCGAGTATGAACCCTTCCCGGGGCGTTCGCCATATGGACCAGCAAATCGAATTCTTTCGGCCGAAACGCTATACGCTCGCCATCGACGATCAC
Source organism: Paenibacillaceae bacterium (assembly GCA_020697475.1). GTDB lineage: Bacteria > Bacillota > Bacilli > Paenibacillales > NBRC-103111 > JAJFMO01. The sequence continues at coordinate 3,109 of JAJFMO010000431.1, forward strand.
TTCGTGCTTCAACCGGTCGATAGTAATCCCTGCAAATACGATAACCGGCGGTTCAGTTTCCTCTCCGTTCGTTGCATTGCGAGGCTGCATTCGCCGGAAAATCGCCTTCATTCGGGCCACCAATTCACGCGGGCTGAACGGCTTGGTTACATAATCGTCGGCGCCAAGCTCCAGACCGAGCACCCGGTCGAACTCCTCTCCTTTTGCTGTGAGCATAATGATAGGGGTATCGTATTTTTTGATCATTTCGCGACAAGCTTCGTAACCGTCCATCACCGGCATCATTACATCCAGAAGGACGACATCGGGCTTCTCCGTCTCCATCATCTCAAGCGCCTCGCGCCCATGCTGCGCCTCCACCAATTGAATGTTCTGCTTCTCAAAATAAAGCCGAATAATCTCCCTCACATGCGGATCGTCATCGGCAACCAATACTTTTAATCCGTTCGCATCCATCCACATCGCTCCCATGCTTGAATATGGTGTTATGGTGTACCTATAACTTACTCGGCATGCGGCTGGTTTCAGGGGGTCTATCTAATCGTAGACGTTATGAAACCGCGAAATGTTCCTTAATGCGCAAAAAAAAGAATCTCCGGGCGGTTGCCACAGAGATTCATGTATCGAGGAGGCTTGTTCAAAATGGAAATTATCTTCCCGGTGTCGTATTCGCTCCTTGACCGCCAGCACCAGCGCCTGCGCCTGGAGTGGTCGGAGTAGTGCCGGAGCCCGTAGAGCCGCTGCCGGTCGATCCGGACGGCGTAGTGGCGTTTCCTGTGCCCGTGCCGGGAGTTGTCGAGCTTCCGCCCGTACTCTTCGAAGACGACGATGACGACGGCGGAGTGTCCGTTGTTCCCGTTGGAACGTCAGCGCATCCCGATAGTATTCCTGCCGACAAAGCGGCTCCCATTAGAATGACAACCCATTTTTTCATTGTGTCA
>JAJFMO010000432.1 GCA_020697475.1 Paenibacillaceae bacterium
AGATTGGTTGTTAAAAAAATTCCAAGGCGTTGAAATCCTGCGAATGAATGAGTTATCGTGAGATTTCTCATAAAAACCGAGGGAGCTGCCGCCATGTCCGTTATAGTCGGACGTTGCGCGTTGGGGTGGGGCGGTCGAAGGGGATCGCCATTAGCCTATAACCCTCTGGTCAATGCTGCGCCCAAGAGTGGGCGATGGTGTCCCAGACTGTAGCTGTCCCAGACAGTAGCCGTCCAGGCTGCAGCCCCCGCCGCCCTCCCGCCTACAGCTTATGGCTGCAGCGTCGTAAGCAAGTGCCTTGCTTTGCCGTTCGGCGTATCGATCGCCTCGTATAACTTCAGCGAGAGCGGCAGATCGAGATGGTCAAAGCCGGAGGCAAAGTATACGGTCTGCGAGCCGTTGTGAAGGCGCTCCGCCCCGGACAGATCCAGCAGTTGATTGGACAATTCCTCCCCGTCCTGATTCTCGATCACCAACTGTAAGCGGGAGGCTCCGGTATCGGTGACGACGGAATCGATTGAGTTCATTTGCCACGTCGCATCAAGTTTGAACTTATATTGGTACATTCCGGTGAGCGGGTTGATCCCCGGCGAATAGCTCAACTGCCAGTCGCTCAAATCGAGCGTGTATGGATACAGCGACATCGTGCCTTTGCCGATTTGCTCCACCTTGCCGATGTTGACCAACGTGCCGCCGATGACGGCGTTGTACGGTGCGGCCGTCTGACTGTCGAGCACCCGCAACGTAAATTGGCCGCCGGCCGAAAGAGGAAGCACATAAGCGTAGTCGGCGACGAACGACGTGTGCGGCTGAATGGTCAATGTTTGCGCCGGTATGCGGGAGCCCAGGAAGACGAGGCCGTTTCCGTCGACAAGGTCGGAACCGAATTTCGGCACCGCCAGCGGTTTTTCCCCATTATTGGTCAGCAAAAATTTAACGATCGCTGTTTGGTAGCCTTCGCCTTTGTTCTCGAACAATTGGGCGTCCGCTGCGGTCACGGTCAGGTCCGGACGGAACACATCGTTCAACGGATCGATCTTGATCGGAGTTTTGCCGTCGTTGATGGAGGCGATGCGCCCGGCTGGCAGCGTGTCGGTATCCGGCAAGCCGATGTTCAGACGGCCGACGCTGTAAGTCATTTGCGGATTACGAACGGCGGGATCGGTGGACACGAACGATTCCGGGGTCAGCAAGTCCATGTTGGTCACAGCGACGTCCAGGTCGATCGGAATCGCATAATTCATGTATTTGCTCTCGTCCGGATTGAGCGAAATGAAGCCTTTGTCGACCCGGGTACCGGGGTACACCTGGGCGCCGCTTTTGCCGTTTAAGGTGAAGTCCGGCACATTTTCCGTTCTGGGGCCGGGATTGTGAACGAGGAACTCGACCACTTTCACCGGCGCGGCCGACTGGTTGTCGGTGAGCAGGCTGACCGGTGTAAATTCAAGAGGCGAATCGCTATAGGGAATCGTGAACGGGACTCCCCAGTTCAGTATCGCGTCCGGATTGCCGATTTGCCCGTCGTCGCCGGTCCAAACCATGTTGCCGGCAGGCAGATCGAGCATGGTCGTCTCCACTTTCGGATAGACGTCCTTGTTCACGTCCACCCAGATCACATCGGTGATGGATAAAATGTCCTGACGATCCACTTGGATCAAGTAGCTCAATTGGACCGAGGACTGAGGTTGGATCGCCTTGGCGTTGCTCCCGCTGGCCCGCAGCGTATAGCTGGCGCCGTTCTCGGTAACAACGCGCACTATGTAATCGGGGACACGCACGGTGTCGTCGGTTTGGTTGATCAGTTTGACGACGGCAGCAAGCTGCGAGCCGTCCGAACTATGCTGGTTTAGCAGGCTGACGAGTTGAGCCTCAATCGAATCCGTCAGCGCTCCCGAAGGGGCTTCCCAAACGACGGCGGCCTGCGGCGCAGATTCCTCAGCCGGTTCGACAGCCGCTTCCGCGTCGGCAGCTGTCGCGGGAGCCGCATCCGACGCTGCTTCAATCATCGTATCGTCAGCAGCCGCATCATCATCTGCTGCCATGGCGGCCCCGGCACCAGACAGTGCCAAAGACGCTATCAACAGGGCGGCGGAAGTTTTTCTCCATATCCCATTCATTTCTTTTTTTCCTCCTAAACAAGGTGTTTATCTTTGTTCCTTAAAGTAAATATCAACGCACCGTCACACGGTCCTTATCCTGCAGGTCCTGTTGTCCGGCCACCACGACCTGCTCGCCGGCCTTCACGCCATCAAGCACCTCGCGATTCGTGTCCACCTGCTCTCCAAGGGTCACTTTGCGCTTCTCGGCCACACCGTTCGCCACGACGAAAACATAATTGTCGTTGCCGTCGCGTACGATGCTGGCGCCGGGAACCATGACAGCGTCCGCCTGGCCGCTGCCGCCGACTTGCAGCTTAACGGTCATGCCGGGCTTCAGCTTGCCGTCCGGGTTGGCGATGCTCATATCCAGCCAGAACGTTTGGCTCTGCGGGCTCATCACCTCGGCCAAATAATCGACCTTGCCCTTCATCGTTTGCTCGCTGCCAACCAGTGTAAACGCCACTTCCTTCTGACCGCGCACAAGTTTGGTCGCATTCTCGGTCAAATCGGCGTGGATTTTCACCGGATCGAGCTGTTGGATCGTGCCGATCGCGTACCCCGGCGCTACGGTCATACCGGCCTCCGGGTTCAAGTCGGTCAGTACGCCGCTGATCGGCGCCTTCACTTGGAAGTCGTCCAGCGTGTTGGCGATGTCTTCCAGCGAGACGTCGGCCGTCTCCAGCTGCAGCTGCAAAGATGCGAGCGGGTCGGTCGAGTTAAGATTGGACAGTTGTTTGCGGGCGGTATCCAGATCGAGCTGGGCTGTCTTCAATTGCGTATCCGCCTTGTCCAATTGCTCCTTGGCGACCAATCCCGAATCGTAATCGTTATGAAGGTTATTATAGCTCTTCTGCATATCGGCGATTTGCAACTGCAGCTTGTCGATCGTATTGCCGAGCACCGCCTTGTTGGTCGCCAGATCGTCCTTGGCTTTCGCCAGTTGAGCTTGCAAATTTTGCTTGGCCAACTCGGCTTTCTTCTCCCCGCGCATGGCGTCCGTCGAGTCCAGCTGGACAATCGTGTCGCCTTGCTTGACAAGATCGCCGCGCTTCTTCAGCAGTGACTGTATGTCGCCTCCGACTTTGGCCACCACCGTCACTTGCGACGAGGCGCTCACTTTGCCGTCCTGCACGATCGAGGTATCGAGTTTCTGTGTGGCGGCGGCAGCCGTCATCACCGATTTCGCGCCGTTCGCACCCGTCCCGGCCGAGCAGCCGCTCGCAAGCAGAGCGCTGACGGCTACGGCCATCGCAACCCGTGCCGCCTGTCCGGAACCGATTCTCTTCAGGTTACGTTTCATTCCCCAAATCAAACTCCTTTATATTCGTCTAATTCTGCCATTGCGAATTATTCCGCCAACGCGTGTCCTTTGGCCCCGGCGTGACCCGCTTGCTTCTTCGGCAGCAGGAAAGAGAGGACAAATGAGATCAGCGCAAGCAACGCAGTCAAATAAAATACGTCGTCCATCGCTTGAACCGTCGATTGTAACTGAATTTGCCCGCCTATGTAACCGAGCGCGCTGGATTGCGCTTGCGCTGCCGGCTGCCCCATGGCGACGAACGCGTTCTGCACTTGAGCCACATGATTCCAGACGCCGGCTGAAAACATGTTCATCGCATCGGATGTCGCTGCGGCATGGATCCTGTTTTGTCCGGCGAAGACGAGGGCGATCAGGGCGATCCCGAAGGCGGCACTCACCTGCCGGATGACATTGGACAGTGCGGTCCCCTGGCCGATCTTCGGCATCGGCACGGCGTTCATCCCGACGGTTTGCACGGGCATCATCACGAACCCGATGCCGATCGCTCGCAGTACGAGCCAGCCGATCAATACCGAATGCGGGGTAGTGACGTCCAGAAAACGCGTCAAATACAGTGCATATGCGGTGATTAGCATCCCGATGAGAGCCAGCGGCCGTGATCCGATTTTATCGAACAGGGCGCCGGCGAT
>JAJFMO010000433.1 GCA_020697475.1 Paenibacillaceae bacterium
GGACCCAATCTCCTTCGCCAGTTCTTCAACGACATTAATGATGCAGAACAGGTAGAGATCCCGCATCGACGGACTGATCGCCTGCTGAAATGTCTGATAATCGTCCACCGAAAACAACAGGACGGCGAAGTACGGTTTATCCAGCTTGATGGCGGATATATCGAACAATTGCCGCAATTGCTCCGGGTTCTCCGTTTTGCCCTTGAGCAGCGTAAGCAGCACCTGTTCTTTCATCAGACCGGTTCGGCTGTCCAGCCTGGCCATCAACCCCCGTCTCTCGTTTGCCACTTCGCCGATCGCGCGGGACAAATAGGCGATCTCGTCGGCATATTTGGGTTCGGAATCTCCCTCGACTTGCTTTTCCAATTCCTTCGCCAGCTTACGCAGCGGACGATAATTGTTGGCGGCCAAGCCAAACGACATCGCCATGCCAAGCAGCAGCACAGCGACAGCAGTATAATTAAATACATTGCGGCCATGTTGCACCTTAAGCAGCAAGTGCTTGGTTGGCAACACGATCAGATACGTCCAGCCGCTCTCTCCCGAATTTTGCCGGATGAGGGAGAGAGAATCCTCTCCCAGGTGCAATGTGCTGACCGGTTGGGTCAGCGTGTCCAAATCAAGTGCCGACAAATCATGATCCATCCCCGTTTCACCGGAGGTGAGTGAGTAAACCAATTGCTTGTCGGCGTCGAAAATATACAGGTCACCGCGATAATTTTGCAGAGCATCCTGTACGATCCCGCCAAGCGAAGCTTCGCTGATCTGAAACAATATCACCCCGTAAGGTTTGGCGTAGGCCGGCAGCGGATAGAGGTAGGTGGCCAGCCTGACCGAGCGAATCCCGTTGATTTGCACCGTTTCCACCGGACGCATGAGCGGTTTGGAAAGGGTCGCGAAGGAGTTGCGGAATTGTTCGAGGTTCCACTCTTCATACTTGTAGTAATGGTCGAAAAATTGTTCCGGACTGAAGCTCGTGTTGGCGGAATACATGCGATTAGCATACTTTCCTCCGTAATATACGACAATGTTCTGGATGAACGAATTGCTGTCCCGGTATTTCTGCAACTCTTCGATTGCCTCATAGGAGTCGTATCCCCCGTTTGACGCCATATAAGGGGTCAGCCTGGGGTTGGTGGCGATCTGCAAGGCGATATGGGACATCTCCTCCAACCTCAAGTCTACCGCATAACGGATTTGACTGAGCGCGATCCTATTGGAATGTTCCACTTCCCCTTGCAGCAACTTCATGAAGTTCCCGTATACGACGAAACCGATGAGCAAGAGCAGCACAACGATAACAACAATATAGGAAAAAAAGTATTTATAAAACCGGATCGATCGTTGCGGCTTATGCCGAAATCGTTTGAACAACTCCCCGTTCAAATGCTTCACCTCACCCCCTCCGCTTCAGCCCTGCTTATAACGGGTGTAAGCCGCCTTGTAAATGTTCGTTAAATCGGCAACACCCATGTTCCGCAAGGTATCGACATAATCGTCCCATGCGGAGAAAGGCGCTGCGCCGGTGATGAACTTGACGCGCATTTCCCCCACGTATGTATTGATATCGGTTTGCAGCGCATTCACTTGATCTTGCTCCGCTGCGGTAAACAGAAAGTTGGGCCAAATCTCCTTCGGGATGTAAGGCTTCAACAATTCAGCCGCTGCCAGGGTAGAGGGCAGGCTATTGGGCGTCTTATCGTACTTTTCGAAGATCATGTGCGGCAATCCGCCCCCCGGCCAAGGGGAAAATCGCCCCACTGCCTGATCGAAGCTTAACCCCTGCGGATTATGGCTGATGCCGTCCTTGTACTGGATGGTCCCGTCCGGCATGACATCGTACGTTTGCCCCTCGATCCCCATGCGAAAAAACTTCGAGCCTTCTTCGCTGTAGAAATAATCGACCCAACGTATCGTCGCCCCCGGATAGGGGTTGGCTTTCGTAATAGCGAACGTTCCTTGCACTTGAAGCGGCGGCAACACCTGCGAATACAGTCTGTCACCGTGCGGACCTTGCAAGGCCGGCATGCCGACATAATCGGCGAAATGCTCCGGTCCGACTCCGGTCGCGTTGTTGGAATGCAGCGAACCGACAAGGCCCTGCCTGCCTTTCAGTTCGAACTGTGCGCTGTCCGCCGTGAACACTTCCCGATCGATCAATCCTTCCTTGAACAACTTGGCCATGTATTCCAGAAGTTCCTTGTACCGTGGATCGGCCGGGTAAAATCGCACTTGTCCAGTCGGGTCCAGATCGAAATTTTTGCTTTGCCCGCCGGTTGTCCCGAGTCCCCAAGCCCCCCGTAAACCCGTCCAGATCGTCAAATCCTTCGTGCCGGACCAAGGGATTTCGTCCGCCAATCCGTTGCCGTTCGGATCCCGCTCCTTGAACGCTTTCAGCACCCGGTAATACTCGTCGGTCGTTGTCGGCATCGGAAGATGCAAGGCATCCAGCCACTTCTTGTTGATCCACGGCTTCTGATTGATGCGCGGCGCCAAATAATTCGCAATTTGCGGCAGCGTGTATATATTCCCGTCCGGAGCGGTAATGCTTCGTTTGACCTCCGGATACTGAGCGAACATGGCTTTGATGTTCGGCCCGTAACGGTCAATCAGCCCGTTGAGCGGGATAAAGACGCCTTGCGTGCCGTAATTCACTTCGTCGCTCGCCGTCAGCTTGGCGCGATAGAACGCGTCGGGGAGATGGTCTCCCGCAAGTACGATGTTTCTTTTTTCTTTAAAAAGGTTGTCCGGAACCGTATCCCACTCGACATGAACATGGGTCTTGGCTTCGTACTCCTTGAACACGAGCATATCTTTCCATTCGCCGTGCGCGATGAACCGGGCCGCCATCATATGCAAGGTGATCGGAGCGTCGACGATTGGAAAGCCGCTTGGCCTTACTTCGACAGACCGCGCCTCCTGCGGGCGCTTCGCATCCGCCCCGTTGGGAGAATCGGTGCAACCGACAAACAAAGCCGCCATTCCTACTATAGACCCGGCGATCAGCAGGGACGATCGACGAAACGCACCCATCATAATCCGTCCTCCTCGCGATAAACAGGCTTGTCTCCCTCTATTCTAATACAAAAATGGCCGCCGGAGAATCTCCGGCGGCTCATTAGAGTAAAGTTGGTCCCTAGGGAATATCGTTCGGATCGTAGCTGTTGTACAGCGGAATGATGATGCTGTGACCGACGCTCGGATTATCCGGATTCGCGCGATGCGGAAAATCGTCCCACATGAACGTCTTGGTCGTGCCGCTAACCGTATCCTTGACAATGTTCGTGTAATAATCGGTTGTATTGTTCGTCGGCCCGTTTGTAGCCGCAACAATCGAGACGTTGCCGTTCGTACTCTCGTACATCGGAGTCGTGTCGTACGGATCACTCGTCCACATGTTGCCGAAGCCGCCGAGAATTTGCAGCACGCCGCCGGAATCGACCTTGAAGTTCGTTTCCGCTCCTTCCGTCTTGTACCCCATCACCCAAACCGCCGCGGTTGAGCCGATCTCGAAGTTCGGCGCCGTCTTGAACTCCGTATTGACGAATCGGAACCATGCCTTCTGGTTGCTCATCACGGTAGGCGGTTTGATGCCGGTACTGCTGTTGACGAACAACTTGTTGCCCCCGGTACCGGTGTACCCGTTCTTGTACAGCGTTCCGCCCTTGCCTCTCAACGACTGCAAGACTACGGTTCGATCGGAGTTTTGCTTGATGTTCGCTTCCGAAGCCGAACCGTTGAAGGAACCGTCCATAATCCACAGCGGGGTACTGGATGACCCTGTCGTTTGGAATTTGACCGCTACTGAGCCGGTCACTTCGCCGAACAGGAAATTGACCATTTTGACATGGCTCGGAATCGTGATTGTCGAGGTGATGGTATACGAGCCTTTGGGGAAGTACACCACCGACTTAGTCGTGTCGTTCATCGCATTCTGGATTTTAGCCGTATCGTTCGCGCCGGGATACGAGTCCACGTTGGCCCATTTCGACAAGTCCGTCTCCCAGTTCATCGGAGGAACTTCCTCTATGGTCAAGTCCATGGAC